>CAIWNO010000353.1 GCA_903914045.1 uncultured bacterium
AGGCCGACGCGCTTGGCATGGTGCGCGCTTACCGCGCGGCCAATGATGTGAGCGCGCGGTGGTGGCAGAAGCAGGGATCGGGCGGGCAGTTTTGCCGAGGAAAAAGTTTCGACACATTTTGTCCGCTTTCACTTCCCACTCGCGCGGAGCGTGTGCCCAATCCGCAATCGTTGCGCATTATCACGCGCGTGAATGGCCAAGTGATGCAGGATGCATCCACCGCCGACATGTATCACTCGGTCGCCAAAATTATTTCCGTGCTCAGTGATGCCACCACCTTGCTGGCCGGCACCATTCTTCTCACGGGTTCGCCCGCCGGCGTGGGAGCCTCCAGAAACCCGCCTATTTTCCTGAAAGATGGCGATATTGTGGAGGTTGAAATTCCTGGCGTGGGACGTGTTCGCAATCCAGTGCTCAGTGAAAAATGAGCGCGCCTGCGACGCGCATTTCATTCGCGGCGCGTTGCTTCATGCGCCTGGTGCGTGGGTACCAAATTGTTCTTTCGCCCTTGCTTGGTGGGCGTTGCCGCTTTGAGCCATCATGTTCTTGCTATTCACTAGAGGCGTTTCAAACGCACGGAGCGTGGCGTGGATTGTGGTTGAGCGCACGCAGGGTTACGCGCTGCCATCCGTGGGGGGGTTCTGGATTTGATCCGGTGCCAACTTCAGGCAGCGGCTGTGCAATGTGCGCAGAGCGCTCAACAAAGTTTCTTGATACTCCCGCAACTGTTTTGGCTCATGCGGCCGAACCACAATCACAACATCAAGTGAAGTCGGCAACTGTTTCTGCCACAGACGAAAGCCCTCGCGCAACAAACGTTTAATTCGATTGCGACGCACCGCGGTGCCAACCTTGCGCGGTAAACTTACGCCAAGGCGCGTGTGCGCAAGCGCGTTGCGCAATGCATAAATGGTGAGAAAGCCCACATCAACCCGCTGTCTGCCCGCGTAGACGCGCTTAAAATCTCGGTCAAGCCGCAAGCGCATTGCGGCTGGAAATGTCAAGGATTGGCGCGTTGTCATGAGGTTTCCAACTCGCGTTGATAGCGATTCATAAGCGCGGCGCGGGAGAGCAAACCCAAGACACGCTCGGGTTTGTCGCGCGAAAGCACCGTGAGTCGCTCCACATCATGGCGGCTGAATCGGTCCAGCGCAACATCAAGCGTTTCATTTTCAAACACCACCGGCAAATCATCGCGCGTGATCTCGTCAACGCGAAGCAGCGCGATGACTTGACGATTCAGAAGCGCCTGGCGTAAATCATTCGACGTGACCATGCCGCGATATGTTCCATCTTCGTGTAGCACAACAAAATCATCAACGCCATGCTCGGCGCTTATGCCAACAACTTTGGATAACTCATCGGTGGCCGACACGGTGATGGCCGTGTCCAATGGAAGATTAGACACGTGCAAGCGTCGCAGCACCGTCAAGTCGCTCATGCCGCCAAGGCGAATTCCAAGTGAGGCAAGCTCGGCGGTGTAAATACTGTCGCGGTAGAGAACGCGGCTGGCCAACGCCGCAATGACCGCGGTCAACATAAGCGGAAGCATGATGTTGTAACTGCGCGTGAGTTCGTAGACCAGCAACACGCCAGTAAGCGGCGCGTGGGTGGTGGATGCAAGCATGGCCGCCATTCCAACCAGCGCAAGATGCGTTGGCGGGGGAGCCCCCGTGAAACCGGCGGCATGCAGAATCATGCCGAAAGCGCCGCCGCTCATCGCTCCCAGAAGCAAACTTGGCGCGAACAATCCGCCCGCGCCGCCGGAGCCAAGCGTGCAACATGTGGCGACCATCTTCAGCAGCAGCGCAACTCCAATGCCACCCGCGATCCACAACATGTCGCAACCCGCTCCCTGCAATGCGGATTCATACATCGATCGATCAAGCAATTGACGAGTGGCCGAGTATCCCGCGCCAAAAAATGGTGGATAGCCCGCACCCGCTTTGTGCAAACCCATCCATGCCGCGCCCAAACCGCCAAGAAGAATGGCGCCCATGAGTGGGCGCAATAATGACGGCACTGGAATGCGCGCGAAAAGTTTTTCGCTTATGGGGAGAAGGCGTATGAAGCCCACCGCGATCAGCGCGGTGAGCAATCCAAAGACCACATAGAAAAAAGTTTGACCAATGGTGAACGTCTCGGATTTATTCTGGAAGAATTCAATGCCCACGCCAAACAAGGGTTCGGAACTTCCCAGCCACATTTGCGCGGTTGCCGCGCTAACCACGCTGGCAATGACAATCGGCGTGAATGTGCGCAGCGAGAAGTCGCGCAAGATGACTTCCATGGTGAAAAAAATGGCGGCGAGCGGCGCGTTGAACACGGCCGCAAGTCCAGCGGCGGAACCGCATCCAAGCAAAGTCGCCGCGCTTGCGCCATCGCCTTTGAGCCAGCGGGAAATATTGCTGCCCACGGTGGCGCCAATGGTCACGATTGGTCCTTCTGGTCCAGCGCTTCCACCTGAACCAATCGTGCAGGTGCTGGCCAACCAATGTCGAATGCCAAGTCGAATGGGCAAGTTGGATTGTTCGCGGTTCACCGCAAGCATGACGCGCGTGACTCCATGGCCGCGAAAGTTTGTGGGAAAAATCCAAAAGACAAGCGCGGTCAACAGCGCTCCAACGCACGGCGCCACTAGCAACAGCAGTTGGCTAAGCCCCGCAAATTCCTCGCCCAACAATTCCGGCATGCGCTCCAGCCAGCGAATTGGAAGTATGAATCCAATCGCGGCGGTTCCCATGGCCACGCCAATGCCACCCGCCACAAGAACCAGCCACCATTCACGGTCAAGTCCAAGGCGAATGCGCAGTCGATTGGTGAGCGAGCGGGCGAGCATAAGTAGAAGCAGAGTAACTCGCAATGATCGCTTAAAGACACGCCTGCGCTCACGTGTTCCGCGGCGCGTTTGGTGGCTACAGAGAAGGCGGTCGACTTGATTGGGGAATTTTGTTACACTATTTGGCTCGCCAAAGTGGCGAATTCTTCGAACCATATTGGAGATCTGAACATGATTGAAGCTCTTTTAAGCGATGAGATTGTGGAAAAGTTCGGTGGTCGTTTCAAGTTGACATCGTTGATTCAGAAACGCCTGAAGGAAATTATTGAAGGCGCTCGTCCGCTTGTCGATAGAAATAATCGCAGCGATTTAGAAGTGGTTGTCGCCGAGATCATGGAAGACAAGATCACCATTGATTGGGAGAAGAGTAATTTAAAAAAACCTTCTGCCACCAAGCGCAAGTAATCAAGTCGCGCAAATGTGAATCATTCAAACGCTTGGCTTCATAGGCCAAGCGGTTTTATTTTTCATGCGCGCGGCGAGATTGGCAAGCGCCCAGATTCAATTCATGGGCGCGCCAAGAAAGCGGAGAGGGTGGGATTCGAACCCACGAGTAGGCAAGCCCACTATCCGTTTTCGAGACGGGTCCCTTCAACCGCTCAGGCACCTCTCCGGCTTGATGGGAACGCAAGTATGACGCTTGAAGTGAATCTGGTCAACGAACATTTTTTGTGTGGACATGCCGCACACGCGCGCGCCACGCATGTCCACAGTTCACGCCGTGGTGGCTTGCGTTGCGGAGATCCAGCCAGATTTCCCATCGCCAAGGCGAATAAGAAGCCAACCTGGGCGCCGTTGCAGCACGCGAAATTCAACGCCTTGAGAAAGTGGCTCGGCGAATTGCGGATCAAAGCCGTCCCCATTGCCTTTGCGCACCATGACGCCGTCGCTAGTGGTGACGCCTTGGGGCCACAGCTGCGCGGCGGTGATATCGCTGAGCACGGTCGCGCCAAGAATGACGCCACACATCGCAAGTCCCCAAGCGGTGCGGCGAACAAGCACGCGCGCGGTTTCATGGCGCGCCGCAGTGGGTTGGTGGAGTAAGAACGCGGCGATGGACCAAGCGGCGATCCAGAACATTCCAGCCAAAGTGAGGCGGCTGTTAAAAGAAATTAAATGCCACCAATCGGAAACATCTTCCATTAAAATCCCGCCGCCGGAGTCAAATCTGTCCTTCACCAAAGTACGCGCATGGGCCAAGTTGGATTGCAACTGTGAATCACCAGGCATGATGCGCTGCGCTTGCAGGTATGAGCCAATGCCGCTGCCGATTTGTTTGGCCTGCACTTGCGCATTGCCCAGGTTGTACAAAAGTTTTCCGTTGGTCACGCCGCTCTTGACCACCTTGTCAAAACCGTTGGCGGCCTGCGCGAAATATTTTTGTGCGGCGGCGGGATCCGTCCGCGCGCTTTCAACGCCTTGGTCATACGCTGTCTGCGCGGCTTGTAATTCGGTGGCGACAGTGTCCTGCATATCAGTGGCGCACAGCGCGCGTGATGAAACGGTGGCGATCGCGCAAAGAATGAGCGGCCAAAGATATTGACGCGAAGGAATCATGTTTGGATTTCCTCAAGAATGGAGGCGGTTCTGTGACGCCAGGAAAGCTGATCCAATTCGCCGATGAGTGTGGCGGCCTGCGCACGCAAGGATTGCGCGCTTTCGCGGCCTTGTGGAGCGAATGCCGCGCGTTCACCCAACGCCAAAATTGAATCAAGTGATTGCAGGCACTCGGCATTGGCGCCCGCCATGTGCGCAAGGTTTGCGGCGTCGCTGCGGGTCACCGTGCCCGCGGGGCGCATGGTGCGAGCTTCAATAAATTCCTGAATCAATGTGGCTATGGCGGCGGCATCATTCGCGCCTTCAAGTTGTCGCAGGGCATTCTTGGCGGCGCCACGCGCGCGCGCCAAACCCACGTTGTTCTTGGCGGCTTGATTTCGCCTGCGCAACAAAAGCAAAGTGGCCGCCACAAGTGGCGGGGCCGCGAAGACCAAACCCGTGGTCCAACCAACGCTCAGGCGTTGATCGCTCACAAGATCATCGCTTGATGCGGCATTTGCAAAAAGTCCGCCGTCGACTTCGGTCAGGCTGGTCTTAGGAACATCTTTCTTGGCGGCGTTCAGACCATTCAGTGCCGTGGTGGAAATTCGTTCGGCGGGACTTACGCTAATCGCAATTGCCTGGGTTGTGGTGGTGACATATTTGGAAGTGGAGGGATCGAAATACGAGAACTCAATTGGAGGAATTTCTTTGGCATCAGCGTTGAGAGCGCGCAAGGTTTGCGTGAATGTTTTGGTGGAGCCGTCCACGGTTCCAGCCAATGGATCGGACGGCATTCGGAAACTGCGTGTAAGAGCGGGGCTGTCCAGGGGCGGAGGTTGCAGCGCGCGCAATTCCTCCTTGTTGGAGGACAGGCTTTGTATTGAAAGCGTCAGCGTCATGGGATCACCGACCGCGGACTTGGTTGGTTTGGCGCTGGCTTGAATTGCAAATTGCCCAACGGCGCCGCGAAAAGACGCTGGTTTTCCCATCTCTGGTAGTGGTTGAACAATCACATTGGAGGGACCCGGGGACATTGAAATTTTTCGTATTCCGCTCAGGGAAAGTTCTGGCGAACCGAAGAAGTCGCGGTTGACGGAAATTCCAGTTGGATATCGCAAATCAATTCGCACATCTCCAATATCCAACGCGCCGATTCGTGCGGCGTTGGTGTTTGTGGTGATTTCATAGACGCACCAGCGGGCGCCGTCGCGAATTTCCTCACGGCTAGATACGGTTTGATTGCTTTGAACAAGTTCGCGTATTCGTGGTTCAAACACGCCCCATGAACTCGCGGGCTTGTCAATCAGTTCCCACATTTGTCGTTCGTTCAACGAGACATCATGCTCGCGATTGGAATAGGGTCGAATTGCAATTTCTAAAATTAAATCTGCTGCTTGGCCAGTGTATAAAATAGATGGTTTGCTTTTTACGTTCACCGCCAGCACGTCGCCAGTTTCCGGCGCCGACACTGGGATATTTTGCAAAGGACTTGGATACGCAACCCCATCCGACATTATTTTAATTCTTGGTATAGCCAAAACCCCGGCGTGATTTGGTGTGAACTGCACGGTCCATGTGGTGGTGATGCGTCGTGAAGCGACTCCATTTATGTTTTGACGCATGTCCATTCGTTGGGGAGCTCCGACCACCACGCTGGTGAAGTCCGCACTTGGAGCAACTTCAGGTGGTTGAGGATCGGACTTGAAATTCACCGCCACAACCTGCATGGTGATTGGTGTGCCCACCCAGCCTTCGCGTTGTTGCAGTTTAAATTCAACAGCTTGGGCAAATGCGCTACCGCAGGCGCAAAAGGCCGCGATAAGGGCAAGAATGCAATGGTGAATACTTGAAGGCATGTGGGCTGTTTACCAATCTTTACCAGCAGGGGCGGACTGAATTCGGGTTACTTTAGCCTTTTTGTCAGCATTGCGTTGCTTTTCTTTGTCGCGCACCATTTGTAAAAGACGCGCGGTTTCCTGCTTATCCATTTTTGTATCGTCTTTGGAAACTTCTTGGGCAGCCACGGGTTGCGGTTCTTTTTGTTCTTGCCCCTTTTGCTCTTCTGGCTTGGGTTGTTCTTTTTGCTCTTGCTCTTTTTGCTCTTGCTCTTCTGATTTGGATTGATCTTGCTTCTGATCCTGCTTCTGATCTTGCTTCTGATCCTGCTTCTGATCTTGCTTCTGATCTTGCTTCTGATCTTGCTTCTGATCTTGTTTCTGATCTTGTTTCTGATCTTGTTTCTGATCTTGTTTCTGATCTTGCTTCTGATCTTGCTTCTGATCTTGCTTCTGATCTTGTTTCTGATCTTGTTTCTGATCTTGCTTCTGATCTTGTTTCTGATCCTGCTTCTTCTGTTCCTCCTTCATGATCTTGAGCAGTTTGAGCGCAGTCTCAGCGTTGACAGCGCTATCGTCATCTTCAGGAGTGGCAGCCAACGCGTCTTTGAAATGGGTGAACGCTTTCTGAACTTTTTCAATTCCTTTTTGTAAATCAGGCGCAGACTCTTGCGGCGCTCCGGGTGGAGGCGCCACATTTGGGTTTGCTTGCGACTGGGAAGGCGACAAATTTTTGACAGCGTTGGCGTAAATAGAATTGCCTTCATTAAACATAGACTTGGCCGCCAAATTTGCCGAGTCGCTTTGCGCCGAATCCTTGAAAAGTTTCTCAGCGCCCACATAATCTCCTTGACGGAATTTGGCGACGCCAAGGTTGAAGGCGACTTCCTTTGAATTTGGATTCAATGCCAGCGCTTCTTGCAATTGCACAGCGGCGGCGTCCCACTCTTGATTGCGCAAAGCCATTTGGCCGTTCTTCACGGCGCGGCGATACGCGGCGTCGTCGAACGTTTTTTCAATATCACCTGCATTTTCCTGTGCAATATCCACGGGCGCAAGTGGGTTGGCACGAACAGGCAAGGCAAGATCCTTGGGCATGCGCAGCGTTGGATTGGCGGTTGGACTGGCTGTTGGATTGGTTATTGGAGTTGGCGGCGCAGGCGCAGGCGCGGGCGCAGGTGATTTCGATTGTGGTCGAGCGACATTAACGGCTGGCGGATTTGCTTGTGTCCATGAAGGCGCCGCGGCGGCGAACATGCAACTTGCCGCCACAAGAGCCACCATGGAAGTTTGAAAGCGCGTGGATGTACATTTCATGATTGACCATCTTTCGCTCGGATTTTTCCACGGGTGTCGGAAATAAAACTTTCGCCAAGCAACATCAACAATGCCGCGGCGGCAAACCATTGAAAGCGCGGCGTTTGCCTGCGAACCACGGTTTCATCCTGCTCCGCGCGCTCTAAATTTCCGATGCTGTCTTTATAGACCTGCGCCATGTCAAGTTGCGCCGTACCCGCGGGAATAAATGCGCCGCCGCCAGCGTTGGCCACCTCGCGCAAGCCAGTGTCGTTCATTTTTGACCACACTTCTTGCCCATCGTGCACCAGCCATCGAGTTGCTTGCGCGCCCTCGGTCACAGGAATGCGCGCGCCATCGCGTGAGTCGCCAATGCCAACGGTGAAAATACGAATTGCGTTGTCGGTGAATGCTTTGCTCGCGGCTTCACTTGGCATGCTTTCCATGTCCTCGCCATCGCTCAAAATAATAATGACTTTGGCGCCTTTGCTTTCTACTGGAAAACTTCGCGAGGCCAAACGAATGGCATCACCAAGCAATGTTCCACCGCGCGTGGCCGCTTTGGGTTCCAAATCCATAACGCCTTGACGAAACGCCGCATAATTTAATGTCAATGGAACTCGCAACGCAGGCGTGCCCGCGAAATCAATCAGCGCCACGCGGTCTCCACCCAGGGCTTCGCTTGCGTCTATGGCGAATTGTTTGGCGCGATCAAGTCGGCTGGGAGTGGCGTCGCCGGCCAACATGCTTCGACTGACATCTATGACAAAGGCCACATCGAGCCCGCGTTGCTGCACTTGTTCAACTTGCATTCCCCAGCGGGGATCCATCAGCGCCAATGTCAGCGCAAGCATTCCAAGTGCTCCAAGAAACAATCGAAACCAGCCGCGCGCCAAATTTAAATTTGGAATGAGTTGATTTAACAGTGGCCACTCGGCAATGCGTAGCAACAAAACCCGGCGTTTGCGCAAGCCCAAGAAAGCAACCAACACAATCAGCGCGACAAGCCACAGCCATGTCAACGCCCAAGGTTGTGCGAATTGGAAAGATCCACTATTCATGAATGCAACCTCATGGAAGCGTCCTAAATTTGGTGTGCGACAACAGAAGTTCCATCGCAAGCACAATCATGGCCAGTGTCAATAATGAGGGCCAGGCAATTCCGGCGAACCGAAATCCATCCACGGCCAAATCCTTGGCAAGAATGGTTCGCTTTTGCTCAGTCACTGTTTTTTCAAGCTCATCAATTCGTCCATAAATTTTTTCTAGACTGCTGGTGTCTGTCGCGCGAAAATATTGGCCACCGGTTGCCGTCGCCATTTTTGTGAGCAAGCCTTCATCAATGTTCACGGGTTGCTTCACCATTTGAGTTCCAAATGGAGTTTGCACTGGCATAAGCGCCGTGCCACGCGTGCCCATGCCAATGGCGTACAAGCGAATTCCCAGTGATTTGCACAGTTCCGCGGCAGTCATGGGATCAATGTCGCCAGCGTTATTTTCGCCGTCGGTCAGCAACACAAGAACCTTGCTCTTGATGCGGTTGGCGCCATTGCGATTTTTTCCGTCCGTAGCGTCGCGTAATTTCTCCGCGCCAAGGGCCACCGCGTCGCCAATCGCGGTCCCGTCATCACCAATCGACGGGTCAGCTGGCTTGATGTCTTTCAGGCCAGCAAGCAACCATTCATGATCCATGGTCAGGGGACTCACGCTGTCGGCGAAGCGCGCGAATGTGACAAGACCGACCAAGTCGTCCTTGCGGCCTGGCAAATTCGCGCCGCCATCAACGAAACGATCGACCACATCTTTCAAGGCGGTCAAGCGATCCACAGGTCGTCCATTGCGTGTGAAGTCCATGGCCAACATGGAGCTTGATCGATCAACAACAAGTTCAATGGCCACGCCGTCAGTGAGCGTTGAAGTTTGTTCATTCATTCGCACGGGCCGCGCCATGCACACAATTAACAATGCAAGGCTTGCGGCGCGAAGCGCATAAGGCAGCCAGCGCAATGTCGCGGCGGTTCCCGCGCCTGCGATCTTGGCGCGACTGACAACGCTGAAGGTCATGGCTGGTTGATTTTTCCGTCGCCACAGGCGCCAAAAAGCAGCCAAAACCAAGGGTAAAAGCAGCAACATATACCCTTCGCTGAATTCAAAGTGATTCATGAGCCCGCCTCCAATGCCGCTTCAGATGGGCTTGTGTGCGCGGCACCATTGTCAGTGGGCAAGGATTCCAGAACAAATCCGCGCGCCGCGTCAAGTCCGCGGTCGCACTCGTTTGGTCCAGGCCGTTGCGCGGCGTACTTCACCATGTCGGCGGCTCGTAGAAACGACGCCAGCAATCGTTGATGGTCATCGATAATGTGTGGATGGTGGCGAGCCGCGGCAAGAAATTCCTTGGTGGTTTGCTCGGGCGCGTGAATGCCAAAGCGTCCCTCGACATAGTGGCGCACCGCGTCCGACAAGAGCACATAGAAGTCAAGCACCAATCCCTTGTTAGGCAAGTTGCGCGCGGCCAATTCATCCAACTCGCGCAACGCGCGTTCGTGCGGCGCTTCAATAATCACCGGTTCAGCGGGGTGATGGAACCACCATCGATAGGCGCCCACAATCATGACCGCAATCAACACGCATAAGCCAATGATCCAGGCCCATTGTATTTCAAGAGGAACATCCACCGCGTCTTTAATATCTCGAAATGCGCTTGGATTAAATTCTCCTTCAAGGCGCGTTTGCACTTGAATGGCAAGCGGGGGACTTGTGAGCGAACTTTCTTTGCCCGCTCCATCGCGCACCGTGATTTCAAATGGTGGCACCTCCACTTTTTCGCCGCTTTCAAAAGTCACCAAGGTCAGTTGCTCGGCCACGCGCTCTGGAAAGGCGGGATCCTGGGGCAGTGGCGAGCGCGCGCGAACTTCAAAATTTCCAATATTTGTGCTGGATTTTGGCAGCGTTACGTTGGTGTCCGCGCCGCGATCCACTTGGATCACAACGCGCAAAGGCTCACCCACGCGAATGTCGCAATCCGCCGTGGACACGCGCAACGTCACGCCCGCCTTGGTGGTTTCCACGCTGAGTGGTTTTGGCGCGGGGGCCTGTTCGCGTTTGTGGCACATGACAAGCGCGCTTGCAAGCGTGAACGCAATTGTGGCATGAAGCAATTTCATCGTGCCCTCCGCGATTCGCGGCGGCGAAAAACTTCCGTGAGCGGTTTCACAAAGTCGCCGCCAGTTTCCACCTCGACAGGATCCATTTTCAAGCGCATGAAAGTTTGCTGCAATTGAAGACGGTCTTGCGCCGCTTGATTGGCAAAGCGCGCGCGCACGCCGCGATTGGAAGTGTCCAACATGAATCGCTCGCCGGTTTCCGGATCCTGCACTTCGATCAATCCAACATTTGGCAAACTTTGTTCGCAGCGATCGGTGATGACAACGGGAATGCAATCATGGCGCCGCCTGGCGATGGCCATGGAGCGCTCCCAACCCACGTCTTGAAAATCACTGATCACAAACAGCACGCTACGTTTGCGCACAATGCCAAGCACTTCGTCTATGGCGGCGGCAATACGAGTGCCCTTGCCTTTGACTTCAAGCGCAAGCAACTCACGCACAATGCGCAAGACATGGCGCGTGCCCTTGCGCGGCGGAACAAATCGTTCAATGCGGTCGGTGAAGGCCAGCAAGCCCACCTTGTCACCGTTGCGGATTGCACTAAAAGCGATTGTGGCGGCTATTTCCGCCACCATTTCGCGTTTAAGAGAGCCCAGCGTTCCAAAGTCCTGGCTGGCCGAAAGATCAACCGCCAACATGACCGTGAGCTCGCGCTCCTCCTTGAAAATTTTAATGTGCGGGCTTCCCACGCGCGCGCTGACATTCCAATCAATGGAGCGAATGTCGTCGCCCACGATGTATGGACGCACTTCTTCAAACTCAATTCCACGGCCGCGAAATGCGGAGTGATAATTTCCTGAAAGCACCTCGCTGGTGATGCGGCTGGTTCGAATTTGAATTCGACGCACTTTGCGAATGAGTTCGGTTGCGTTCATGATCTTTCACCATTCACAGCGCGCGGGTCAAGGTACTGGAACATGCTCCAAGAGCATCTTCACAATGTCATCGCTCGTTTTTTCCAAAGCTTCGGCTTCGTAACTGAGGCCAATGCGGTGGCGCAACACATCCAAAGCCACATCCTTTACGTCTTGCGGCGTGACGTAGCCGCGGCCATCCAGAAATGCCTTGGCGCGACTGGCAATAGTCAACGCAATTGTGGCGCGCGGACTGGCGCCATACTGAATAAGATCTTTCACTGGAATCTTCACGCTGCCTGGATCGCGCGTTGCCACCACAAGATTCACAATGTAATCCTTGATGCGCTCGTCAATAAAAATATTGTCGACAATCACGCGCGCGTTGGCAATGTCCTCTGGTTTGAGAACGGGTCGAATATGTGTTGCAGTGGTGGTGCGCGCCATGCGGTCCAAAATTTGCCGCTCTTCCTTTGGACTAGGGTATTTCACCACTAATTTCAGCATGAAACGGTCCACTTGCGCCTCCGGCAAGCTGTACGTTCCCTCTTGCTCGATTGGATTTTGCGTGGCCAGAACCAGAAACGGATCGGCCATTGGAAATGTTTCGCTGCCAATGGTGACTTGACGCTCTTGCATGGCCTCTAGTAGCGCGCTTTGCACCTTAGCCGGCGCGCGGTTGATTTCGTCGGCCAAAATAATGTTGGAGAAGATTGGACCTTTCTTCACCACAAAGTCGCCAGTGTTGGCGCGGTAAATTAAAGTTCCAATCAGATCCGCCGGCAGCAAATCTGGCGTGAATTGAATGCGCTGAAAATCCGTTTGAATGGCCTTGGCCAATGTGCTTACGGCTGTGGTCTTGGCAAGACCGGGAACGCCCTCAATTAAAATATGGCCGTTGCCAAGTAGGCCAATGACTAGGCCTTCAAGTAGATCGTGTTGCCCCACGATCACTCTTTGCATTTCCCCGATCAAGGCTTGAAATGGTTTTGCGGCTATGGCAACTTGGCGTTCAAGTTCTTGAATATCGACATTGTTGGTTTGCGTCATGGTGGTGTTCTCCGAATTGATTGTGGCGAGTTACGGCGGTCTCTTGAATTGGTTCGCAGAATGCGTTGGGTTCATTGTGACATTTTTTTCAAGACGTGTGGGTTTCATATCAACGCATACGCAATGAATTTACGCGCCGTGTGTCGTTTCCTTTCCAGCGCTACATTAAAGCGTTATGACAGCCAAAACCACACCTATTGCTTGGATTGGCCTTGGAATTATGGGTACTTCCATGGCCGGTCATTTGCTCGACGCGGGGTATCCGCTGACCGTTCACACCAGGACACAATCCCGCGCGCAAGCATTGTTGGCGCGCGGAGCGAAGTGGGCGAGGTCAAGTCAAGAAGCCAGTGAAAATTGTGAATTTGTTTTTTCCATGGTGGGCATGCCATCGGAAGTGGAGGAAGTTTTTCTGGGTCAGCACGGAGTATTAAAATCCAAATCCTCGCCGCGCGTGATTGTGAACATGGCCACAAGTTCGCCCACGCTTGATCGCAAGATTGCGAAGATTGCCAAGGCGCAAGGCATTGGATTTCTGGACGCGCCAGTTTCTGGCGGCGACTTGGGCGCGCGCAACGCGACCTTGTCCATCATGGTTGGCGGCGAGTCTTGGGCGCTTTCCGAAGTGATGGAATACTTTGAGCGCATGGGAAAAACAATCGTGCATCATGGCGATGTCGGCAGCGGACAACTTTGCAAAGTGGTGAACCAATTGTTGGTTGGCGCCAACATGGTCGCCGCGGCGGAGGCGCTGACCTTGAGCAAGGAAACTGGACTTGATTCTTGGAAAATGTTGGAAAGCGTGGGCGGGGGCGCCGCCAGTTCATGGACCCTGACCAATTTGGTTCCGCGCATGCTGCGCGACGATTGGAACACCGGTTTTTCCCTGGCATATCTGGCCAAAGATCTGAAAATTGCCATGGAAACATGCCAGGAATTGGGCCTTCAATTGCCCGGTTTGGCCCTTTCTCAGCGTCTTTATAGCCGTTTGGACGAATTGGGCCATGGCGCCCATGGAACTCAGGCGCTTTTGAAATTGTGGAAGCAGGCGGAGGCCTCACTTTCGAGCGAGTAGGAGCACTTGGCGAAAGTGAACATTTTGGCTACATTTTGTGGCTCGCCGCATTCTGCGGCATTCAGGAGATTTCATGGCCACTGCAACAGCTTCAATTAAACCCGGAACAAAAGTCACGTACAAGGTCATCAAGATGCCCGCCGCTGAAAGCGTGCGCAAGACCATCTTCCGCCTGATGCGCATGGAGGCCCGCGTGCAGAAAGCGCTGGACTTGCTCGCCAAGCGACGCGCGAAGACCGACAACAAACACAATCAGCGTGGTGGTCGCACATGGATCAGCCGCAAGACCGCAAGCCGCGTGGTGGTGTTGAAGCCAGGAGTTTCATTCACCATCTCCTACACCAATCAATTGGCGCCAGACATTCGTAGCGTGCAAAAGTATCTTGAGCAAACATCGAAGTAATTTTTTCTGCGCACAAAATAAAACAACGCGTCGCAAGGCGCGTTGTTTATTTTTGCAAAAACTGATCTGTAAAAACCGAGTTAAAAAACCAAGCTGTAAAACCGAGCTGTAAATTCCTAGCGGCTTAAAATGGCGTTGCGAATTGGAACCAGCACGCTTGGAATCACGCGCTCTTCCGCCAGTCGTTCCGCGTGACCAGCCAGCGCCGCCATGGCGGCAGGCAAATCTTCCAACTTGAGAATGGGGGACGTGCGACGCACGGTTAGGAACACGCTAATAGGTTCGCTTGGAAATCGCAGCGGCGTCATGTCTAGTCCCTTGGTGCGGCTTTTAATTTCCACAAAAGCCTTCACGCCATCTTCTTGATCAAGGGAAAACCCAATGAAAGGCTGAATATCCGAGGGCTCATCGCGCTCCTTTTCAATCAATCCACCAAGCGGGCTGTCCGCCAGCAGGGCGTCAAAAATGATCGCGTCGCGGTTGCCTTCGGCCTCAAAATCAAAGCCAAAGACAAGCTCCAAATGATCAATATCCAGCGGGCGAATTGACAAAAACCACGGCGCCGTCTCCAGCACCAATCGATGCAATCGATACGCCTCATTCAGATCCGACGGATTCACCGAACCACTGCGCAGACTTGTTTGACGCAGCGCCACCCACGAATAATTTCGCTGCTCGTCCTCGGCGCTCTCCAATGAAATTTCGTGGTCGTATCGTTTCAGTTCTTGCAGCGCAGGCATGCCCACGCGCAATCGATCAAACAACTCCAGCACGGACTCACGACCCCATGGCAAATCCATTTTCATGGTCAACTTTTGGTTGACATAAAAGTCGCGGCAAACATTGTGCAATGAATCCGTCATGCTTTGCAGTGTACGAAAGCGCTAGCGCCGATGCTGCAGCAACCAGCGCACAACGGGTTCCACAGGCGAAAGCGATGCCACCACTAAATCCGCGTTACACGCCGTGAGTTGTTCAACGGAAAATTGTCCGGTTGCGACCGCTAGGCACAAGCACCCATTGTGATGCGCGCAATCCACATCGTGCGGAGTGTCGCCAATGATGATCACGCGCTCGCGTTCAATATCACGGCCGTGCTTTTCGCGGTAGCGGCGCAAGGCAATCGGCGGCAAATCGCGCCGCGTGGTGCCATCACCAGCGAACGCGTTCACTTGAAAATGATCGGCGCGCAATCCCGCAAATTCCACTTTCAGCCGCCCCGTGGCGGGATAATTTCCGGTGAGTAGGCCAAGCTCAACATTGGGCTCTTGCACCAGGCGTTCAACCAATTCCGCCACGCCATCAAAGGCTTTCACGGTGTTTTTTTCTTGCAGGCGCTTGGCCAAGTGGCGCTGGTACGTTTCGCGGAACACCTCATGTGAATTCGCGTCCTCTGCAACTTCATGGCGGCGCGTCATGTCCTTCCAAATCAGCGTGTCAAGGCGGCCCGCAATGTCTATGCCGTCAAAGGAAAATGTTTTGCCAATATGCAACTCTTCAAACGCGTCCACCATGGCGTGCATGCCGGCGTGCTGGCTTTGCAACAGAGTTCCATCAATATCAAATAGGACAAGCATGAGTTGGCTTTCAAAAAATGTGGCGGATACATTAAGCGTGAAACATGTCTGGCGACATATCTGGATTGAACCTGACTATGGAAATATTTTCAATGCAAGAGTGACAGTGGTGGACGTCAATGTTGCGTACAGTGATCAGATTCAAAGTCTGTCAAAAATTACTTGGTGGCCGCGACAATCTTCATGGCGGCGTCCGTTAGATCCGCGGCGGTCTGCATCATGGGAATTTCTTTTTTGGCCGCTTCAAGCAATGCGCGCGCTTGGACAACATTGGTGCCTTCCAAGCGCACCACCAGCGGCACCTGAAATCCAACGGTTTTTGCCGCGGAAATAATGGCGCGCGCAATACGGTCGCACTGCATGATGCCGCCAAAAATGTTCACCAAAATTCCCTTCACGCGCGAATCCGAAATAATAATTCGAAACGCTTCCGTCACGGCCTCTTCGCTGGCGCTTCCGCCAACATCTAAAAAGTTCGCGGGTTCGCCGCCGTGCAACTTAATGATGTCCATGGTGCTCATGGCAAGGCCCGCGCCGTTGACCAGGCAGCCAATCGAGCCATCAAGCGCCACGTAACTCAAGCCAAATTCATTGGCTTTGATCTCGGCGGGGTTTTCCTCTTGCGCATCAAACAACGCGGCGACAGCGGGGTGGCGAAAGAGCGCGTTGTCGTCAAACGTAAATTTGGCGTCAATGGCCATCACGCGGCCGTCGGTATTTTTTGCGTCGGGCATAGTGAGCACCAGCGGATTGATCTCCGCCATGGTGGCGTCTTTTTCCACAAACACCTTGGCCAATTTCAACAGGGCGTCGGTGGCTTGCGCCACGGTCTTGCCTTTGAAACCCAAATCAAACGCCATCTTGCGCGCCATATATGGATGCAGTCCCAACTGCGAATCAAGCGGTTGCTTCAAGATGGCCTCGGGGCGGGTCTCGGCCACATGTTCAATCTCCACGCCGCCCTCGGCGCTGGCGATCAACATGTTGCGCCGCGTGGCGCGGTCGGTGAGCACGGCCACGTAAAATTCTTTATGGATGTCAACGCCCGCCGCCACAAGTAGGCGTCGAACTTCCAAACCCTCAGGCGGAGTCTGCGGACTCTTCATGCGATTACTCAACATGAATGTGGCCGCGGCTTTCACCTCATCCATGTTCTTGCACACTTTCACAAAGCCAGCCTTGCCGCGGCCGCCAGCGTGCACTTGCGCCTTCACCACCGCGATGGAATTGCCAGATGCAAATATTTGCGTGGCCGCCGCAACGGCCTCATCGACCGTAGTCGCAACGCCACCACTTGGAACTTGAACGCCCGCATTGGCCAGCATTTCTCTGGCTTGAAATTCATGAACTCGCATTGGGCGAGTGTAGCCAACGGCGCAAGGAATAATTGGGAACTAGTGGGAATCAACGGGCGCGGTTTTTTTCTGGCGTGGAAACAACAAACTCCCAACCATTCCCGATGTAATCACCGCAAATACAATAATCAAACTCCAATGAATTGGAAGCAGTGGACTGGCATACCACCACCCATACACCATTTTTACGCCCACAAATGCCAGCACAATTCCCAGCGCGGGCTTGAGCAAATAAAAGCGGTCGATGACATTGGCCAGCAGAAAATACATGGCGCGCAAGCCAAGAATGGCCGCGATATTTGAAGTGATGGCCACCATTGGTTCCTTGGTGATGGCCAGCACCGCGGGCACGCTGTCCACGGCAAAAATAACATCCGTCATTTCAACCACCACCAACGCCGCGAACATGGGCGTGGCCACCCACCGATGATCGATGCGGCTGAAAAAATGCGTGCCGTTGAATTGATTGGTGAGCGGCATGAGTTTGCGCAATATTTTATAACCAATGCTGTGCGAAGGATCGGTGTGGTCTTCGTGGGAGGATTTCCAAACCAACTTCACGCCTGTGATCAGCAAGAACGCGCCCAAAATTCCCGCCAGCCATTCAAAGCGGTGGATCAATTCAATTCCAGCCGTGATGAAAGCAATGCGCAACACAACCGCGCCAATGATCCCCCAAAAGAGCACGCGGTATTGCAGCCCCGCGGGAATGGCGAAATGCTTGAAGATGATCACGAACACAAACAGGTTGTCAATGCTCAGGGAAAGTTCAATGATGTAACTGGCCAGCCATTGCAGACCGATTTGCGTGGCGGCGCTGCTTGGCGTGACCGTGCCGTCTTTTTTCACAAACTCGCTGCCTGTCAACACGCTTGGATCGGCGTTGAGCCAACCCTTGCACATCCACCAGAAAAACACGTTGAACGCCAGCGCAAGCGCGGTCCACACGATCACGCTGGCCAGCGCGGATTTCCAGTGGATCACTTTTGTGTTGCGATGCAGCACACCTAGATCGAGCGCCAACAACAGCGCGACGCCCAGGAAAAAAAGTCCCATGAAACCGCCGTAGTTTGTCAGTGGAAAGACGTGTGGAAGGTTTGCCAGAAGCATGATTGAGCGGGCCGCCTTTAGCGCGGGGTGTTTGCGCAACTTTAACGTGGTTTTACCTTGCAGGGCACCACAGTGGATTTAATTCTTGTTCCACTTATGACCCAAAGGAGATTTTGTGATCTCACGCGCCCTTGATTTTGAAATAAATTAAAAAGGCGGATTCACCCAACCTCGCTACACTGCTTGCTCATGAATGATGGTGCCTTGGACAGATGGCCGAGTGGCTGAAGGCGCTGGTTTGCTAAACCGGTGTACAGGGTAATTCTTGTACCGCGGGTTCGAATCCCGCTCTGTCCTTTCATTTGTATTGAACCGCGCATTTTCAGGCGGGCGACATTCAGTTCACGTCTGAGCGCGCATTCAATGCGCGTGTGGCACGCAAATAACGTAAAGACTAGTTGCGTGCGCCCTTCTTTACGGCTGAATTGATTTAGCCGGAACTAGCAATTTGGCCATGGTCTGAATGTCGCAGCCACCCATGGAAAGGAAGCGTTCGGAAAGTTCATCAAATGTATTGATAAAGTCAAGCATGGATTCGATGCGGTGAAGTTGTTTGCCCGCCTGATCAGAGTGACACCCATGTAAATCAGAAGTCAGCGATCGAAGTCGAGCCGCAAGCGGTTCTAATTCTCGGCGCTTGCGTGCTCTTGCAACGGTGGAAAAAAGTTTCCACACATCTTGCTCCGCCACATAATAATCTTTGCGGTCATCACGCTTCTGCGTTCGGGTGATAATTCCCCAATCCAACAGCGTTCGCAAAGTCATGCTGACGTTGCCGCGACTGATGGAAAGTAGTTTCATAATCTCGTCCGTGTTCAGTGGAATTCCCATGATGTACAACAACGCATGTAGCTCGGTCATGCTTCGTGGCACACCCCATTTCGCGCCCATGTCTCCCCAGAGTTCAATGAATTTTTTTTGACTATCGTCAACAGTGGAGAGGTCCGCTGAGGGTCCTTGGGGATTAACTGTGTTCACAAATGAAGCCTAGGCACGCAATGTCACGCAGACAAATTTCGTGTGAAATGAAAGAGTTGAAATCAACACTTCTTGAAGGCCTACTTCAACATCAACCGTTTTCACACGGCGGGATATTTAACGGAGGATTCAGTTGGATAAAAAACTGATCCCAGAATGTTTTATACGCGCCAATCACTCCAAATCCAAAGGTGATGTATCGAGTGTAAATCACGTGCTGGCCATTTTCATTCACCACAAAGTTCTCCGGGTCGTAGCCAGTGCACGACAATCTTTGTTGCACATTTGGTGTGTTGACTGTTGGAACTGTGTTGGTGAGATATCCAAAATTCAAGTAAATCCAGCGGTTGGCTGTGCGGTTGTACGCGTACAAAATGCCAAGGGCTTGGGTATTGGTGGCACCACCAGAACTTCCAGAAACCATTCCAAAACCTTGAAAGAGCACATCACCCACTTGGCTACTGTTAGCGACAGGTAAAACCGC
>CAIWNO010000354.1 GCA_903914045.1 uncultured bacterium
AGAAAAAGAACCACAAGCCAAGTTGTGCGCCGCCTGGCTTGGTCTTGTTGCTCAAAAAAATTCATTCGCGGCCTTGGGCAAAGGACACCGACAAACGCAACTCGCGCGATTTGAATTGTGGCGAGGATTTATTTAGGCCTCGGGAAAATTGAGCAACTTTAGAAAAGTTAAACCGAGATTTGAATGTCACTTTCATTAAGACATTCGCGCGGAAGGAACCACGCGCGAATCCTCCGAGGTTGTCCAAAGTTCGGCGCGTTGAAATCCAAAAACACCCGCGACTAAATTGCCCGGAAACGTGACCACGCCCTCGTTGTAGCGCATCACCGCGTCGTTGAACGCCTGGCGAGCGAACGCAACTCGATTTTCCGTGGTGACCAATTCTTCCTGAAGCGAATTAAATTGAGCGCTGGCTTTTAAATCCGGGTACGCCTCCACGCGCGCGAACAATCCGCGCAATGCGCCACCTAAAGCCATGGAAGCGGTGGACAGCGCGCGAATGGCGCCAAAATTTCCAGCCGAAGCTTCGCCCGCCGCCGCGTTCACATCGCCGCGCGCGCGAATGACCGCCTCCAATGTTGTGCGCTCGTGTTGCATGTAGCCCTTCACAACTTCGATCAGGTTGGGAATTAAATCAGAGCGTCGGCGCAGTTGCACATCGATTTGACTAAACGCGTTGGCGACACGCACGCGTCGAATCGCAAGTCCGTTGTACAAAACAATCAAAGTCACAAGCGCAATAAACGCCACAACGCCACATCCGAACACAACTCCAAAATTGGTGAATACTGCGAGCGTCATGATTAAAACCATTATGACCACTTTTATTTTGTTTACACGCGCCGAACGCAAGCCTGTTTGGTTTATAAATTCGCGCGCTCACCCACATGCGCTTTTAGCTTTGCGCCCACAAGACACGCCACTTCCTCAATGGCGGCGGCAAGATCATCATTGATCACAAACGCATTGTAAATACCATTCTCTCGGGCGCGTTGCATTTCAATAGTTGATTCACAAAAGCGCCGCTGAATGGAGGCTTCGTCTTCGCGACCACGCAAACGCAGGCGCGCGAGCAGCGACTCCTCGCTGGGCGGCAGAATAAAAATTCCAAGCATGTCGGGATATTTGTCGCGCACTAGTTCGGCGCCCTGAACATCGATATCAAGCACGGCCAACTCGCCCCGCGCCAACGCCGCGTCAACAGGTTGCCGTGGTGTTCCATACCAACTACGGCCAAATACCTGCGCAAATTCAATGAACAATTTTTGATCGATCATTTGTTGAAAAACTTCAGGCGTGACAAATGAATAGTCCACACCATTTTTTTCATCGTTTGTTGGCGCGCGCGTGGTGGCACTCACGCTGAAGTGTCCACCAAAGCGCCGAAGCATTTCATGCGCGATCGTGGTCTTGCCAACGCCCGAAGGGCCACTAAGAACCAGAAGTAATCCTGCTGCCATAGAGCGATGCTACGGAGCGCGCGGGAAATTTGGAAATAGCGATTATTTTAGGCAATTCTTGAGCGATTGAAATGAAGCCACGGCGGAAACGACAAACCAAAAC
>CAIWNO010000355.1 GCA_903914045.1 uncultured bacterium
AGTACTGCGGCGAGTACTGCGGCAAGCGCGACCACAAATTCCGCGGCAAGCGCGGCTGTAACGGCGCTTGTTGTGCGCGCCTTTGCGCAGCGTGGGCTTAGCATTCAAGGAGATGCCGCGCTTGATCGCGCCGCCACGCGGCTTGTGGATTTGGTCATGCGTAAAAATGGTTTTGAACCCGACTCCAGCGGCGGCATGGCAACCTATGTCGCGTCGTGCACCGCAATGGGTTTGGCGGCGCTACAAGAAGCGAAATATGAAAAGACATTGGCGGCCGCGTTGGCGTGGATTCGTGAAAGCCAATGGGACGAAAGTGAAGGCATTGCGCCAACGCAAGATTGGTATGGCGGCGCGGGCTATGGCAGTAAGGGTCGACCCGATTTAAGCAACACTCAACTTATGCTTGACGCGCTGCATGAATCAAACGCCACGGCGAAAGATGCGTCGGTTGAGCGCGCCGTGATTTTCTTGACGCGCTGCCAAAATTTAAAATCAACCAACAGCGCGGCGTGGGCGCAAGCTGGCGCCAATGACGGCGGCATGGTGTACACGCCCGCCAATGACGGCGAAAGTTTTGCCAGCGAATTGGCGGGCGAAGGACGCTCCGGCGAAAAGATGTCGGCTGGAACGCGCGCGTTGCGTAGTTACGGCAGCATGACCTACGCCGCCTACAAAAGCATGTTGTTTGCCGGACTTTCTAAGAATGATCCTCGCGTGCAAGCCGCGCAGAAATGGATTGAAAACAATTTCACATTCAGCGAAAATCCAGGCTTGGGTCAGCAAGGGTATTACTACTACATTCATGCCGCCGCGCGCGCTATGTTGGCTTGCGGCAATGATGCGTTGACGGACACTGCGGGCACAAAACATAATTGGCGCGAAGAGTTGATCGACTCAATCATTGTGCGTCAGCGTGCCAATGGCTCTTGGCAAAATCCGGAGGAACGATGGATGGAGGCTGAACCAGATCTTGCGACTGTGTTTGCCGTGCTCGCACTTGAAGAGGCCATCAAGCCCGTGCGTGTTTCGCAATAGGCGCGCGCAAAAATTCCGCGCGTGTTGGTGAAACTACAAATGCGCGCAGTCATGTGCGCGGCATCGAGCCCCGTGATTGAAACACCCGTGATTGAAACAATAGAAGCGCGATGATTTAGGCCACAGATCCGCGAATTATTTGTTGATCCATGGGCGCGTCAACAGCCACAAGCCGCCGCGCCCACGCCGCGCCTTGAATAGACGCCGCAAACAACAACGCGCCAGTGGCTTGATGCGCCGAGGTGAACATGAGTTCCCACACAGGAATGGCGGCGTCCTTGCGCACAAGCACCGCGACGTACGCCAGTAGGCCAAGCAATACTTGCGCTATTAAAATAGTGATGAGGATCGTGGCGCATGTGCCCAGCAATTTCAGCGCCGGTGTTTCACGCGCCGCCGCTGACATGCGGCTGGCGGCCAGCAACACCGCCAACGCCGCGACAATTGAAAACCCAATGTGTCCATGCATAGCCCACGTTGGGTGGTACGCGGGCAACCCATCATGCGGCGGCACTTGCAAATGTCGATAGCTGGCGCCAAGAAAAAGTTGCACCAGCAATACACACGGCGCGATCAGGGTGAGAGCGCGCACGCTTGATGCGCCGGCAAAATTGAGAAGCGCGGCGGTGGATTTCCATTTCATTGTGAGCAGCGCCGCAAGCAACGCCATGGTTGCAAAAACAATTTGTCCAAAGATTCCGTGGGCAATGGCGATCAATGTGCTGGGAGAAAGTTGCGCGGCCTCTTGACTGAGCGTGAGCGTGCCGGTGACGCGCAGTCCGCCCATCAAGCCTTGCACGCACACCATGAACAACGCGAAGCATGCAAGCGCGCGCACCCACGTGCGGCGGTCCTCGCGAAAAACTACAAGCACCATGGTGAATGTGGTCACGCCCACCAACATTCCAAACAAGCGATGCGCGTGCTCGTAATACACGCCGCCTTTCATTTCGCTCACTGGATACAGCAACATGTTGTGGCCAAATGAATTGGGCCAATCAGGCACGGCAAGGCCGGCTTCCAAACCCGTGACAAGTCCGCCAGTGATCAGCAACAAGAAAATAGTTGCGGCTGCCACCATGGCGAACAACGCCGCGGGCGCTGGCCACGACCACTGCGATGTTGTTGCCGCGCCAGCATTGGTGAAAATTCGCGGGGCAAGCCACGCACCAAACAGAGCCAGGACTCCGCTGCCAACAAGCATGCCCACGCACCAGATGGCGCCTTGAATAATCATGGCGGTGTCGCTGCTGCCGCCGCCAACCAGCGCGCCCACCACCAGCAAGTTCACAAATCCAGAAACACATCCAACGCCAAGTGGCGAAGCTTGATCGCACATTGCGCGCGCCGCCACAAAGCCCGCGACTATGGGGCACGCCAATGTCAGCGCAAAGAGCGCGTCGCCAAGAAGTTGTCCCGGTCCAATCATGGCCACATACGCCAGCGCCCATTGCGCGGCGGTGGTGGCAAATCCAAGCGCCAATGTGTGCGAGCGCAAGGCGCGGATAATCAGCGCCAACACCACTAGTCCCGCAACTCCAATGCCAAATGCAATGGCAAGCGCGGTGGGGTTTGATGCCGTGGATGCGAGCATGATTGAGTTCATGAAGGCATCTATAGTAGACACCCTAGACACGCACGGGCGAGAGTGCACCATGAAATTAATCAATGCAAATTCTGAATTGGACAACGCACCCGTGGCCATTGCCCCGCCAGGAAATTTTGCGTCCGATTGGAGCACGCTGATTAAAGCGCGTCTCAGTTTGCTGGTACTGGCCACCACGGCCGCGGGATTTGTGATTGCGGAACCCAACGCCATCAACTGGCCGCGCTTTGCGTGGACATTGCTGGGAACTTTTCTTGCGGCCGCAAGCGCCGCCGCGCTGAATCAATCCATTGAGGTGCGCCGCGACGCGCTGATGCATCGCACTTCACGCCGGCCCATTCCCGCGGGGCGCGTGCCGCTGGTCATGGCGGTGATTGTGGGCGTTGGCTTGGGATATCTTGGGTGCTTTGTGTTGGCCACGCAAGTGAATTTAATTTCAAGCGCGCTGGCTGGGCTCACCATTTTTTTATATGTGGCGGTGTATACGCCCATGAAATGGATGAGCTCACTCAACACGCTCGTGGGCGCGGTTGTTGGCGGCATTCCGCCCATGATTGGATGGGTTGCGGCCACGGGAGATGTGCAGCGCGGCGCGTGGATTTTGGGGGCGATTTTATTTGTCTGGCAGCTGCCGCACTTCTTCGCGCTGGCGTGGATGCATCGCGCGGATTATCAACGCGGCGGATTTCAAATGCTTTCAGCGATTCCCGGCTCGGAACATTTGGCGGCGCAAACAAGTTTATTGAGCGCGTTGACATTGGTTCCGCTTGGATTAATGGCCACATCGCTTGGACTTGCTGGCATGACCAGCGCGTTTGTTTCGGGCTTGGCAGGCCTTGGGTTCTCGTATTACGCGTTTGTTTTTCTGCGACGCGTGGACAACGCGTCGGCGCGCAAAATGTTTTTCGCTTCGCTGCTGTATTTACCAGTTGTGCTTGGAACCATGGTGATGGATCGCGGATCAATCGCGATTGACGCGGCGTTGCGCGGCGGCAGAGATGTGATCATTGATCTGCCCGCAAGTGCGGCGCCCCAAATGCAAAAAAGAATCTCCGCGCCGCAGACCACGCAGCTGGCACCAACCACAACACAAGAAATTCCAAAAATTAAAACATTGGCGACGCCCACCACCACTTCGCCGATATCGCCGACATCAACATCGTCAACATCGTCGACATCGCCAACCGCAACTTCGCTGACATCGCCGATCTCAACATCGCCGACATCGCCAACCAAACCATGAGCGAGAACTCCCCCGCCATTCGTCCCTCGCTCACATTTCGCTCTGGCGGTTGGGTGATTGCGTTGGCGTTCGTGTTGGTGCTTCTTATTCTTGCGTGGGCTTTCGCTGGCATTTTCACGGGCCACCATCCCAAAGGCGACGGCCAATCCGTGGACACCTATGGATTTGATTTATCCAACTTGCAGACCAACGGCGGCGCGTTTGTGGCCAGCGGAAATCCGCGCGACTTTTTGCGCTCACTTGATCAACCCAAAGTTCTGCCTGGCCACGAAATGCTGGCGTACAACGCAAAGTTGCGCTCTAAATATGTCGTGACCGCGGACCGCGTGATTGGCGTGGAAATCAACGGCAAGTCGCGCGCGTATCCATTGAATGTCATGAATGTGCACGAAGTTGTGAATGATGAATTGGCGGGTGTGCCGATTGCGATCACATTTAGTCCCTTGTGCGATAGCGCGATTGTTTTTGATAGACGCGTGAATGGCCGCACGCTGCAATTTGGCGTGAGCGGATTGTTGCTTGATTCAAACCTAGTGATGTATGACAAGCAAGCAGAAGTTGCGGCGCAGACAAGCATGGATTCCCAAGACGCAAAGCCAGCAACGCAAGTCGGCATGAATGCGGATCAGGCGCAACCCGTTGCGGCCACATCCGCTTCAAGCTTGTGGAGTCAAATGGCGGGCAAGGCCATCGCCGGGCCCGCGCTTGCGAGCGAACTTGCGCAAATTCCAAATGTGAATGTGTGCACTTGGAAACATTGGCTGGCCACGCATCCAACCACGGAAGTCATTCTGCCCGATCCACAAGATGAGCAGCGCATGAAAAGTTTTTCATACAGCCGCTACTTGCTCAGCCCGCGCATTGATTTTCCAATTGGTCGCAAGGCGCTTGTGAACGCGTTGCCCAACCCATCTTCAAACAATGAATCAAGCGATGCGGCGAATCATTCTGCGCAAAGCCAAGTCAAAAGTCAGTTGGAAATCAATGCGGAAATGCCCGCGAACACTACGGCGCAAATGCCAGCGAAAATGCCTGTGATTGCAATAACCGCTGGTGGTGAAACCCGCGTGGTCACGCTGCGAGAGGCTGCCGACCGTGGCGCCGACGCGCCGTGGAATTTTGTGGTGGGCGGCGTGCCCATTGTTGTGGTGTCGCAAAAAGATCCGGCGTCCGTGTTGGTGGGATCAAGCGACGCAACGCCCATTCAAGTAACACCGTGTCTTTGGTTTGTGTGGCAAGCGTTCCACGCGCCCGCTGCGCCACATTAAGTTCTCATGCCAAGCCACAGCGTGAAATAAAGCACCAGCCAAATTGCGCCAAGCAGGTGCCAATACATTTCGCAGTAGACAATGCCTTCTGGGTGCTCATTCAACTCCGCGCCGCGCGCGGTCTAGCGCCACACGCGAATCAACGGAACACATCCGGCCAGCACATGCAGTGCGTGCAGACCCGTGAGAATATAAAAACTCCACGCATACAGTGAATCGCCAAAGTGAATATTTTGCCTCCACAGCGTGACCCACGCGAATGTTTGCAGCGCAAGAAACACGCAGGCCAACA
>CAIWNO010000356.1 GCA_903914045.1 uncultured bacterium
AGTTTGGAAAGAAAAACACCCGTCACGCCGGCGGCCTCGCCAAATGCCTTGGCCTGCGCGATGGCGCTTTGACCCGTGGTGGCGTCAAGCACCAACAATGTTTCATGCGGCGCGCCGGGAATTTTCTTGGCAAGCACCGCGCGAATTTTCACCAACTGGCGCATCAATCCCTCTTGATTATGCAAGCGCCCCGCGGTGTCCACCAACAACACATCGGCCTTGCGCGCAATGGCCGCCTCGGCCGCGTCAAACACCACCGACGCTGGATCCGCGTTGGTGGAACCGCGCACAACATCCATGTCAAGACGTTTGGCCCACACTTCAAGTTGCGCCACGGCGCCGGCGCGAAAGGTGTCGCCCGCGGCAAGCAACACGGAGCGGCCCTGGTCTTTCAACGCCTTCGCAATTTTCGCCACGCTGGTTGTTTTGCCGGAGCCGTTCACGCCCACAACTAAAATTACTGTTGGACCTTCGGCCACTTTTGCCAATGACAAATCGCTGGCGCGCAGCCGCTGCTTCAATCGCTCTTTTAAAATACCGACCGCGTCGCTGCCACGCTTGGCGCTTCCACTACGAAACGCGCGGCGAACTTCATCCACCACTTCGCGCGCCACGCGCACGCCCATGTCCGAGGCGACCAGTGTGCTTTCAATTCGATCGATCAAGTCCTCGTCCAGGTCCTTGCCCGCAAGAACTCCGCGAAGTCCACCCGTGACGGCGGCGGCGGTTTTAGAAATGCCGCGGCGAAGCGCGTCCAGCGCCGAGCGGAACATCAACGCGTGCCTCCGCGATCTTTCCACCAACGATCAAGCACCGCGTTCACAAATGCCGGACTGTGTTCGCCGCCAAATTCACGCGCCAATTCAACGGCCGCGTCAATCACCGCCACTGGAGGCGCCAACTCGTGCGTAATTTCATACACGGCAATTCGAATGACATTGCGATCCACCGCCGGCTGCCTATGAATTGGCCACTCTGGTGAAAGTTGCGCAATGGCCGCGTCGGAAATATCGCGCTCGCTCCACGCGGCGCGCGCCAACTCCACGCCTTGCGCCAAACAAGAATCACTTTCCGAACTTTGCGCGTCGTCGCGAAATGCGCCCACCAAACTTTCGCCAGCGCCGCCTTTATTTTCGCCACCCAAATCCATTTCAAACATCGCTTGCAACGCGCAACGACGCGCGTTGCGTCGGTCCTTGGCCACGCTCATGATTTTTTCTCCGTGATCGAAACCGCGGCGGCCGCGCCCTCTTGAGGCATGAGGCGCAATCGACAAAGTTCCGCATGCGAGCGCAACACCGCGTTCATGGCGAACGCGCCGGCGTCACCCTTGTTGCCGCCTGAGCGCGACTTGGCTTGGCTTATGCATTCAACCGTCAGCACCGCAAGTCCCACTGGTTTGCAATGCGCAGCGGCCAGTTGCGCGAACTGCGCGAACGCCGCGTCCACAATAAAGCGATCGTGGCGCGTCTCTCCTCGCACAACGCAACCAATCACCACCACCGCGTCAATGTCGCGCCGCTGGATCATCTGCGCCACCAACGGCGGCGCGTCAAAAATTCCATCCACAATTGCAACGCGCGCATCGGCGTCGTTCCCGCCCGCGCGCTCAAAGGCCGCCTCGGCTCCATCGCGCAAGCGTTGATAAATTTCTTTGTGATAGTCCGCAGCCACAATGCCAATTCGCACGCCCTTGGCGCTGACCGCGTAGGCAGGTTCATCATTTGATCGACGCATAGGCCGCTGATGGTAGTGACCTTGGGGCGCCCGCAACAATCAGCCGTTTCGTAGCATGGTTGCCATGCGACTTTCACTGGTTCGAATTTTTGCCGCCCTGCAACTCATGCGAATTCCATTGGCGGCCGGCGCCGCGGTGAACTTAATGTTCGCCACATTGCTGGCGCGCTTTGACCACTCCACGGCCGCGCTGCCCATTTCCACATTGCCGCTGTGGGCCGCGTTGTTGGCGGCCGCGGTCATTGGCTCCGGCTTGTTCGGTTTCGCGGCGGGCATGAATGATTTGCTTGACGTGCGCCGCGACCACACCTTTCAGCGCAATCGACCGCTGTCAACCGGTCGTCTCACCACGGCTCAAGCCACGCTGCTCACATTCACCGCGCTCTTGGCCAGCATGATTGGCGCGTCGTTCTTTGGTGAAACCAGTATTGGCGTGGCCATGTTCACGGCGTTTGGAATTGCAATGTGGAACACCATGGGCCGCTTTGTTCCGGCAATCGGCTTGCTCATGCTGGGCTTGGCGCAAGCGGGAAGTTTTTTTATTCCATGGATGGAGCAACCATTCACGCTTCCAGCCTCGCTCATTTTAGTGCAGACCATTTCCACCGGATCGCTACTGCACAAAGTTCTGGAGAAGCGGCCGCGACTTGATCGCTCCGCCACAATTCTTCTAAGCGTGTTGAGCGCGGGCGCGGTGGTCGGCTTGACTTGGCTTTCCATTCGCCGCGGCGCCGACGAATGGCCCAGTGGTGAGGCATGGTTTGCGCTTGCGCCCATTGGCGCCGTGGGAATTTTCGCGTGGCAATCCGCCCGCGCACTGGCCGCGCGCAACACCATTGAAACCGCCGACGCTCTGCGCCGCGCCGCCGCCACATTTCCATCCATTGCCGCCGCCGCATGGATGCTGTCGCTTGGACGCATGCAATGGGCGGTTGTTTTTGCCATTTTCGCCGCGTTTGTGTGGGGCCTTTCGTGGTTGGCCCGCGAAGTCAACGACATGATTGGTCAAGCCAACGCATGGCGTGGATAAAAGTTGGGCGCGCGCCGTCGCCACGTTTTTCTGCGCCATCTTGATGTTCATTTGGGCGGTAGCATTCGTTCATTCATGCTTCTTCGCGCGGTCATTCTTGCTTTGGCGCTGGCGCATACCGCGCTGGCGCAGCAACTCACCAACGTCGCGGTGACTGGCGATCGCCTAAGCGGATTTGTTCTTCCCATTGTTCCGGTGAAAAGTGATTTGGTGATTTATGGCACGCGTGCTTTCGCGTGGAAAGTGGACGACACACGTCGACTTGTTGTGGAGGGCGATGTGCGCGTGACCGTTGGCGCGTATTCATTCGCCACCAAAAAAGTCGTGGTGTGGATCAATCGCATTCCATCCGCGACGGGTTTGATTTCACAATGCGCGTTGTACTTTCCAGAAGTTGGTGAACCCTCTCGCCGCGCCGGTCTTGGCGTGGCTGGTGACGATGTTCTTGTCACCGCAAGTTTTCGCGGCGAAGTCAAATTGAAAGTTCCGCTGCTAGAGGAAAAAGCCGCGCCGCCGCAAGAGTTTGCCGCGGGTGATGTTCGTCTGAAAGCCTATTTAAACACTCTTTCAAGCGGTCCCGCAAAACTTGCGACTCAACCCGAGGTGGATCAACCCAAAGTGGCTTCTGGCGACACGCCAATGATTGTTGGCGCGGCGTTGCCAACTCCGCCAACAATGGCTCCCGGCTTGAAAAGCGTTTCAATTCCTCAACGCGGTTCTCTGGCTATTTTTCAGCCCGGCGACTTGGTCACATTCGCTGGCCGCGAAACTTCGATTGATGAAAAAACCGACACCATTATGGTGACGGGCAGCGCGCTGATTGATCTGACCGCAAATGATCCACGGCTCAAGACTGGTGAATTGCGCTTGTCGAGCGAGCGCGCGGTGGTTTTTCTAAAGCCAGGTTCAATCGCCAACATTCGCGAGGACGCGGGGCAACTTGACGTCAAAGCGGTTCAAGGAATTTATTTGGAGGGCGATGTCATTGCCACCGACGGCAACTACATCATGCGCGGTCAACAAGTCTATTACGACGTCGCGCTGAACCGCGCCGTGGCCGCGCAAGCCGTGCTGCGAACCTATGTGCGCACCGGCATTCCGGTGTACGCGCGCGCCAATGAAATGCGTCAAATTTCCGCGGATCAATTCGAAGCCACCGACGCGCGCGTGAGCATCAGTGAATTTTTCACGCCGCATCTTTCCATCGGCGCCGACAAAATCACCGTGACAAAAAATCCAGGCAAAGACGCGGGCACCACAATTGACGCGTCCCATGTCACGTTCCGCTCTGGCAACACGCCCATTTTCTATTGGCCATATCTGCGTGGAACACCTGAAAAAACAGTGCTTCC
>CAIWNO010000357.1 GCA_903914045.1 uncultured bacterium
AACTTCAATGCCAATGGATGTGCGACCAACCATGTTTGGCAAGATGCGAATGTTTGGCGCTTGCAAACTTCGCGCAATGTCGGAGGCGATGGTTTGCAGGCGCGCCACACGCGTGCCTGGCGCAAGTTCAACGGAATACAGCGTGACCACGGGACCACTTTCAATGCCGGTCACTTCGCCGTCAATTTGAAATGTGTGTAATGTTTGCTCAAGCACTTGCGCTTGGTCACGCACATACGCCTCAACGGCTTCGGACCAATTGCCTTCTGGGTCACCTAGAAGATCAAGGCCAGGGAATTGGTAGCCGTCGTAATTTTCCTGACGCGGAATATCTTGGTCGCGCGCGATCACGGTGTTGTTGCCAGCCATGCGCAGTGGAAGTTTGGCGATCTTCGCTTTCAGTTCTTCCTCGGTCAGTGTGCGTGGCGCGGCCACTTCGGCAATGGCGTTGTTGGCTTCTTCAACCTCGTCTATTTCCTCTTCTTCGGCTTCCTCTGAATCATCGTTTTCATGGACGATTTCGTCTGTTTCTTCTATTTCGTCTTCGTCGGACTCGTCGGTGATTTCGGCTTCCTCTTCTTCGGCTTCAAGCACAGCGGCGGCCTTTGCGGAAGTCTTTGCCATGGCGGCTGCTTTGGCCGCGGCTCTTGCACTTACCTTGTCGCCAACTTTAGCGCCAGCAAGCGCAGGTGTAAGAATGGCTGGACGCGTTCGCAGCTTGGCCACCAAACTTTTCCAGTCCACCTGACGCATTGGTGAGGACCAATTCCACAAGTGCGAGAAATGTTTTGGAAGCGCGAACACAATTTCATCCATGCACACAATGGCGCCAAGAGCAAGTGAAGTGAGCAGCGCCAAACTTGTGGCGGTACCGCTGAAGCGCAATTGCAATTCGCCCGTGATCCACTGCGGAACAAGTCCAGCTTCGCAACCTGCCAACGCGCCAAGTCGTGGAAACCACAACGCATGGATCGCGCTGAAGGACAACATCATTAAACACGCGCCAAACATTCGCACCAATGGATGCGTGACGCGCCGACCACTGGCCACCGCGCCAAGTCCAATCGCAAACGCGATCATTGGAAGCCACGCGCCAAATCCAACGCCCATGTAAATCCAATATGAAAAGATGGCGCCTAATCGACCCATGAGATTGTTTGCAGGGTCGCTATGAATGGCCACAACATGGCTTGGCCAATCCGCGCTGTTGAATGTGGCCATGGCCAGAAACAGGAACACCCACGTTCCGGCGGCCATGATCCAAGCGGCGCGACGGGCGAAGGTGGGTGCGGGAAGGTCACTGAATGACCCAGTTGAACCAATAGATGCTGTGCGTGCCATGGCTTGTAAGATCGGAAAAATGGCGGTTTCTTCGCCAAAATTGGCGATTGGAATCGGTCACCGCATTGGGCCATCTATATAAGGCTGGTCGATGGGTTGGTAAGCCAATGAGTTGGGCGTGGGGGTGGTGGTTGGCGCAACCTTGGCGTTGCGAGCCTCTTTGTCAGGCGTACTTTGGAACCAGTAGGCATTTTATGCGTGAAAATGCGCTTGTTTGCAAGGTTTTTAAACTTTCAACCTCTCCTGAAAGCCAAATCGCCCGCACTTGGTTACTATCGAAATCGTGAAATTCCAACTCATTGATGCAGTCTTGGAGCGCTCAGATGAGCGGATAGTGGCCATTAAAAACGTCACTTCGGCCGAGGAATACCTTGCCGATCACTTTCCAGGATTTCCTGTGTTGCCTGGGGTCTTCATGCTGGAAGCCATGGTTCAGGCGGCGCGGGAGCTGTTAAAGGATCAATCCAAAGTTCGATTGGTGCTGGGCAATGTGCGCGCTTTGCGTTACGGCAGTTTTGTCCGCCCAGGCGAGGCGCTGCAAGTGGAAGTCACGCGCGAAAAAATTCATGAAGATGGATCGTTTGGTATGAAAGGTACAGCCCTAGTTGTCCGCTCCACCGGAGTTGGCGAAACGGCAGTCTCTGGTCGCTTTACAATGCGACCCGTTCGAATTCACGCCGCCGTCGCGGCCACTCACTAATCCGCCGTCCATGGAAGGTCGGCATCAACACTGAATGGAGAATTCACATTGTCATTTGATCGCACACAGATAGAAGAAGGCGTTCGCGAAGTTCTAGAAGAGGCTCTGGGAGTTGACGCGGAGGATGTGAAGCCAACGTCCACGCTGACTGGCGACTTGGGCGCGGAGAGCATTGACTTTCTAGATATTCAATTTCGCCTGGAGAAGAAATTTTCCACGCCTGCGAAGCCGTTCAAGATTGAGCAGGGTGAATTGTTCCCCGAAAACATGTTGCAAGACGCAAGCATGGTTGAGAATGGCAAAGTGACCGACAAGGGTTTCACGCTTTTGAAGGCAAAACTGCCGCATATTGACTTTTCCAACTTTGAAAAAGATCGCTCGGTGGGCAAGCTTGGCGAGGTGTTCACCGTGAAAAGCTTGACCGACTTTGTGGACAACAAGCTGAAGGCTTGACGCGAATATTTAATGTGAGTTGCGTTCACTTTGCTTAAGCACTTGAACTATTGCGTTTCAAACATTGCACTCGAAACATTGCAAGTAAACCATTGGTAGAAAGAATCGCCCATGCGTTGGATGTGGATTGACATGATGGTTGCGTTTGAACCTGGACACCGCTTGACCGCGGTGAAGAATGTCAGTTTGGCGGAGGATCATTTGCATGACCACTTCGCGGATCAACCCATCATGCCAGCGTCGCTGATGCTGGAAGGCATGGCGCAGACCGCGGGCGTGTTGGTTGGAAGCACGCGCGGCTTTAAAGAGAAAGTGATTCTTGCAAAGATTGGTTCGGCCACGATTGATGCGGACGTAATTCCTGGGCAAACCATTCGCTATGACGCTGTGATTGAGCGCGTGGACGAGTCTGGCGCCAGCACAAAAGGCACTATTTCCTGCTTTGATCACCGTACTGGCGTGTGGACAGACATTGGGTCCACGGAAATTGTGTTCAGCCATATTGACAACAATCGCAGCGGGCTGAATTTTCCAAAGGAGAACTTCGTCTTTGGTGAAAATTTCAAACGCTTGCTCAACGCCGCTGGTCTTTCGCAAGTCATGACCGCCGCGGGAGTGACAGGGCCGTAAGGCTTGCGCGCCATGCATCATCTTGCGGTCTATGCCGGTTCATTTGATCCCATCACCTTGGGCCACATTGATGTGCTTGAACGCAGTCGCAGCATTTTTGACGAGGTGATTTTGGCGATTGGAATTAACATTGATAAGCCGCCGCTGTTCACTATTGAGGAGCGCCGCGAGTTCGCGCAGATTTTAGTTGAGCGCTTGCTGCAGAAAAATCCAAAGGGCGCCAAGATTCGTGTTGAGAGCTACAACGGACTCACCACTGATTTTGCGCGCAAGCAAAATGCTTCGGCGATTATTCGCGGCATTCGCAATGTCACCGACTTGGCGTCTGAATGTCAGTTGGCAATTACAAATCGGCAGGTGGCGGAAATTGAGACGGTGTTTATTTTAACGGGCGAAAGTTTTGCTTATGTCTCCAGCAGTTTGATTAAGCAAATTGCGGCTTTTGGTGGGGATTTACAGCGACTTTCCGCGCTTGTGCCACCGGAAGTGATCGCCGCGCTTGAAAGTAAACGGCGTGACCCAAATGATCCCCTGAGTCGCTTAGCCAAGGAATCCGCGGCGGATTAAATTCCGGACTCCATTTCGAACCACACCATGGCGGCTAGTTTAAAAATTATTTCCATTGGCGCAATGAGCGCGCATCCGTTGTGGAGCGAGAAGGCCGATGTGCGCGCGGCGCACACCACGACTTCGCTTGTGGTGTCGGGCGACGCGGCGATTTTGGTTGACCCTTCGTTGCCGCCACAGATTTTATTGCCACGTTTGTCCGAGCGCACGGGCAAGGGCGCCGAAAGTATCACGCATGTTTTTCTAACCAGCTTTCATCCGCTTCGCCGACGCGGGTTGGCGGCGTTTACAAATGCCACCGTGTGGATTGGCGAACTCGAACAGCAAGGTGTGCGCGAGCAACTTCGTGAAAAGCTAGAGCAGGCGCGCGCGGCAAAAGACGCGGAACTGACCCGCATGTTGCGCGATGAATTGGAAATTCTTAACGCCTGTGAAGTGGCGCCGGACAAATTGGCCGAGGGCGTGGATTTATTTCCACTGCCTGGCGTTTCCATTGGTTCAAGCGGCTTGTTGTTGCCCACACCAGCCACCACTCTGTTGATCGCGGGCGACGCCGTTGCCACTGCGGAGCATTTGGAGCAGGGCCGCGTCATTTCGCCGTGCTTTGACATTCAACAAGCCCTCGAATCCCTGAAGGAAGCCATCGAAATTGCCGACATGATCGTGCCTGGTCGCGACAATCTGATCAACAATCCGTCGCGACGGTTTTAAGGGAAAGCGGGCTAGTATTGGTATCTGTGGAACCCAACAACGCACCATTGAATGAATCGCTTGCAACCAATCGCACCACC
>CAIWNO010000358.1 GCA_903914045.1 uncultured bacterium
GCAAGAACTCATCGCTAAGGACACGAACGACTATGTTGATAAAGCCGCCGCGCTGGCCAATGATGTGCAGCGGCTTGCAACTCTACGTGGTGGATTGCGCGAGCGCGTGCGAACATCGCCGCTGATGGACGCACCTCGCTTCACAAAAAATCTTGAGGCGGCATATCACAATATGTGGAACGCCTATCTTTCAAAACAGAAATCATGAGCACCCAAAATAAAAATGATCCATGCTCTTGTGGCAGCGGCCGTAAAGCCAAAAATTGTTGCATGCGCCCAGAAGTTCCAAAAGGTCGCAAGCCCGTCGTGGATTTCCCGCCAGTTCTTGGGCAGCCCGCGCGCACATTGCCCATTGCGGAGGCCACAAAAATTGCGCAGCACTTTCACGCCAGCAAAGATTTGCAAATGGCCGCGGAATTGTTCCGCCTCATTCTGAACGCGGACGCGGAGTTTGACGAGGCACGCTTCTACTACGGAATCTTGCTGCATGAAACTGGCCAAAGCGACGCCGGCGTTGAGTTGATGCAGCAAACGTGCGCGCATAACACAACCAATGCCCACTATCACATGCGTCTTGGAATGGTGTTTGATGAGCGACATGATGGTCCGCGATCATTGGCCTGCTTTCGCGCCGCGCACGCCATTGAGCCGACCGCGGGCAGTTGGTACAACATGGGCGTTAGTCTTTTAAACTTAAACATGCTTGAGGAGGCGGAGGAATGCTTTCGCAAGGCTGTGAAGTTGTATCCGCCAAATCAAACTACATCTTCACTCAATAATTTGGCGAGCGTCCTGTACAAGCAAGGAAAAGTTGTCGAAGCGTTGGTGAATTACAAAGCCGCGCATGAACTCACTCCGCAGGATGCACTGATTCATAGCAATTATCTTTTCATTTCCAACTTTGTGCCGCATCCCGACCCCATGACTTTGTTCAACGAGCATAAAAAGTTCTCAGAAAAATATGAGACTTCGATACGCAAGAAGAACCACGATTCTGAGCTTGCCATGTCGGTCTTGCAACGCGATCCCAACCGTCGCCTGCGCATTGGCTACCTCTCGCCTGACTTTCGCCAGCATTCCGTTGCGCACTTCATTGAGCCGGTGCTTGCTGAGCATGATCAAAGCAAGTTTGAATTGTTCGCCTACTACTATCACGTGGTCGATGACATGACCACAAAACGTATTCGGGCGGTGGTTCCACATTGGCGCAATATTGTTGGACAATCCGACGCGCAAGTCGCAGCCCAAGTGCGCGAGGACGAGATTGATATTTTTGTGGATCTCGCCGGCCACGCTGGATTGAATCGTCTGCAAGTGTTCGCGCATAAACCCGCGCCAGTGCAGGTGACGTGGCTTGGCTATCCAAATACCACGGGGTTGAAGGGCATGGATTACAGAATCACGGACGCGTTCGCGGATCCGCCAGGAATGACCGAGGCGTTTCATAGCGAGACCTTGGTGAGAATGCCGGAATGTTTTTCTTGCTTCAAGGCACCACTACAAAGTCCGGATGTAGCGCCGTTGCCCGCGCTGAGCCGCGGCCATGTCACGTTTGGAAGTTTTAATATGTTCAGCAAAATGACCGCGGATGTGCTGGCCACTTGGGCGCGCATTCTGTTGCGCGTGCCCAACTCGCAATTGGTGATCAAGTACCAAGGAATGGATTCTGCATACATGCGCGAGCTGATCCAAAATATTTTCGTGGGCCATGGTGTTGAGAAGGAGCGCGTGCATACGTTGGGCCGCGATGCTTCGCATGGCGAACATATGGCGCGCTATAACACCATTGATATTGGGCTTGATCCGTTTCCATACAACGGAACCACCACCACATGCGACGCGTTGTGGATGGGCGTTCCGGTTGTGGTGCTCGCTGGCAACACGCATGTCAGTCGCGTGGGCGTGAGCCAGATGAGCAACTTGGGTCTGCAAGAAATGATCGCGCAGAACACGAATGAATATGTTGATATTGCGGCAGCACTGGCCAATGATTTGCCGAGACTTGCGGCGCTTCGTATCGGCTTGCGCCAACGAATGGCGGCGTCGCCTTTAAACAATGTTCCCCGCTTCACTCGCTTTTTAGAGACCGCATATCAAGACATGTGGACACGCTACATAGAAAAAATTTCCGCGGGCATTTGATGTCAAGCCGATCATGGCGGCAATGCCACGTGCTTGTAGACGCTTAGTAACCGAATCAATATTTCAAATTACTTTTGAGATTTCAAATAGAGCGCGCCTGCTAGTGATGGCGGATGTTCTTGTGAACGTGTGCGCCTACTTTTGGACGCGGACTTTCTTATAAACGCGGATGTTCTTGTGAACGCGCGCTCCTACTTGTGCACGCGCGCGTGCGACATGCTTTCATACGCCCGCTCTAAATTGTTGGTAAAGCGCGCCACATTCATCAGCGGCGAAGCCAACATGCGCTGACGCATGCCGGCGCGAAGAGCCGCGATTCGTGGCAGATCATTGGCCAACGAGACAGCGATATCAACATACTCGTTCTGATTGTGCGCGATGAATTCTTGCAGACCCAAGTTGCTCATCTGGCTCACGCCCACGCGTCCAACATGGCTTGCGCCCTCAAGCGTGATCACAGGAACTCCCATCCACAACGCGTCCAAGGTGGTGGTTGTTCCGTTGTATGGAAATGGATCAAGCGCAATATCAATGGAGTTGTAGCGATTCATGTGCTCAACATGCGAAGCGTCATCGCCCTGAATGCGCAACTGAGACACAAGCACGCCGCGCGTCATGAACTGATGATGGATGAACTGCGTCATGGGCACGCTCTCCAAATTCTTGTACTTTAAAAACAGAGTGGCTGTTGGAATGAGCTTGAGAATGTTGGACCACACATTGATGACTTCGGGCGTGATCTTTGCGAAATTATTAAACGATCCAAAAGTGACGCGACCCGTTCGCATTGCATGAAGCGGCGCGACATCAGGGGCATCAGTTGGAGCGCTGTAGCAAGAAAAACATTCCGGCATGCGATGCAACTTCTCGGTGTGAAATGCATCGGTCAAGCCCGGCGGATCCGCGAATGCGTCGGTAATTCTGAAATCCATGGTGCTTAAACCCGTGGTGTTTGGATAACCAAGCCAGGTCACCTGGACCGGCGCGGGCTTGTGCGCGAAAACTGGCAAGCGATTGGTGGCGGTGTGACCAGCGAGATCAACAAGAATATCTATGCCGTCGGCACGAATCATGGCGGCAATGTCTGCGTCAGATTTTCCAACAAGACTGCGCCAGTGAGAGACATGACTTTGAATGCGCTTGGTCATGTCATCAACAACTGTATGGTGGTAATAGGCGAACAACTGAAATTTACTTTTGTCATGCGCCGCAAGAACAGGCTCTATGAAATGCGAAACAGCATGCTGACGAAAATCACTTGAGACATATCCAATGCGAAGCGGTCTTTGCTCGCCCGTGGCGGCAATGCCATGCGATTGATGTGCGATAGATTTGGACGCCACGTTCTCATGCAACTCGCCAAACTTTTTGTGGGCCGCGAATATTTTTTCCATGTCCGGAGTGGCTTGGTAATTCAATGCGTACAAGTAATTGCTTTGAATGAAGGGCTTTTCGGGCGCAAGCATTTGAGCCATTTGATATTGATCAATGGCTTCCTTGGCCATGCCCTGCGAAAGCAACTGGCCACCTATGTTGTTGAGCGCAATGGCGTTGGTTTCTTTTTCACAGATCATGTTCAAACTGACTGACACGTTGCCCAACTTCAAGTCTGAAACATCGTTGAATAAATCAAATGGCGCCAGCGATGCGATTTTTCGAAAGCCATACAGATCAAGCATTTGTGCCAGGGGCTGAAATGCCCAGGCTGATCGATTGAAATCCTTGTCATCATTTTGTTCGCCATACAAAAGCGTGGTCAAAAGAAATGCTTGATTCGTTTCAAGCTGTGCCTCCGCGAATAATTTTGCAATGTTTTCAAGATTTGGAACGCAAAGGCGCAACACGCCGCCAGGAATGAGCACACGGAACGCTTCCAAAAGCGCGGCGGGCAACTCTCTGCGAAATCCAAATCGTTGATAGACAAACGGCGCGTAAATTTCCGCGACGGAATGATTGGCGAACATGGAAAGGTCGCTGCCGTCGCCAACAACATCCACGCCCGGCTTGGCGTGCCTGTTCATTAAGGTCCAACCTGGCTTGACTTCGCTTCCACCAATATGCAAGCGAATAAATTCTTTAGGCGCGGCGGTGCTCGGTGTTGATTGAGACATGCGAAAGAATAGTAGATGAAAATCTGATTGTTGAGGGACCACCAAACAACCAGCGAAGTGGCTTGCATTATGCTTTCCCCATGGCCAACAAGGGTCGCGCGAACGCCAAGTCACCATCCAACAACGCCATGGCATTGGCGCAGCAACTGCACGAGCGTGGCGACTTTGAAAAAGCGGAACAGTTGTACAACCAAGTGCTGTCGGTTCTGCCAAACCATGGCGACGCGTTGTGTTGTTTGGGCTTGCTGCGATTTCAAACGGGCGACAGTGAAGCCGCGATTGCGTTGTTGGACAGAGCCACTTTGACACGCCCCATGCAGGCTAAATTTTTTTACAACTTAGGAAAAGTCCATCACACGCTTGGCGATATTCCCGAGGCAATTCCCGCATATCAACGCGCGATTGATATTGATCCGCGACAACCGCAGGCGTATTGCAATTTGGCAAACGCGCTGCAGTTGCAAGGACATTTGGACGATGCGCTGA
>CAIWNO010000359.1 GCA_903914045.1 uncultured bacterium
CGCCACGGGTGACACGGAAAAACTTTTCGGCCTGAAGGGCGGCACCATTTTTGTTGATTTCCAAACCGCTAATCAAACACGCTCACCCGCGGAATTAGTCCCCGACTATTGGGGCTACGACGTCCTCAATTCATTTGGCTCGTTCACGCAACTTGGACAGTATTGGTACCAACAAGAAATTCTGGGCGACCGCCTGAAGGTGAAGTTTGGAAAAATAGATGCCAATGTTGACTTCGCCGTTCCATGCACCGGCTTGAACTTTGTCAACAGTTCCGCCTATTACCCAGCGGGTGTAGTGCAAGACATGCCCACCTATCCGCGCCAAGCTGGCGGCGTGGAAATTCTCGCCAAGCCACTGGAAGATTTCGACGCGCGCTTTGGTTTCTTTGACGGCTCCAGCAACTTTGCAAATCCCACCACTGGGTTTGTTGGCTCTGACACGGGCACGCATGGCATGGCAACTTTTCTGTGGGAAAATCCTGGCAGTTACTTCATGATTGCGGAGCTTGGTCCTGATTGGAGCATTGGCGAACACGCTGGAAAGTTTCGCGCGGGTTGGTTTGAGCAACTGGGTTACACCGATATTTCCGGCGTGAATGGTCCTGCCGTTGCCAATGGTCCAACTGGTGCCTACGCCTACGCCAATCAACATATTTTTGATCCCGATGGTGACGGTGGTTTGCTTGGCCTAGAACTGTTCGGCCAATTCAGTTGGAGCGAGCCCAATCGCAATCCTTCGCAGTGGGGCCTTATGTTTGGCACGCAGTGGCAAGGCGTGATTGATGCGCGCCCGTCCGACACGGTTGGCGTTTTGTGGGCCTACAACCAATTCACCAGCAACGAAAATCTCACCACGTCGCCTGGTTCCTCCGAGGCAATCTTGGAAGCCTTCTACGATTTCCAAGTCACGCCGTGGTTTTCAATTCAGCCCGATATGCAATATCTAAGCCAGCCCAGTTCCGACGCCTCGGCGAATATTCCCGGCGCGTGGATATTCACCATGCGTCTTTCGTTGGTGTTCTAAACGCGTTGCGTCGCGGACTGCGGTGGTGGTGCCGCGCGCACCACACAGGCAGGTTCATGACGCGCGCGAGCGGGCGCATACAAACGCCACTACAACTTCTACTTCTACTAACCACTACTCCACTTTCCCGTACACCAATACATCCACCTCCGCGGGCAGCGCCCCGACTTTGGGTGGTTGACCCGGCGGTCCAGGCTCTTGTCGCTGCGTCATATACGGTTGTCCGCTGGCGTCGGCGGCCACTAAATGCACTGGCGTCATGAACACGCCCTTGACTTCTTTGCCTGGCGTCAAGCGAATCGTGACCATCAATGAATTTCCATCTGCGCGTTGCCCAACTAATTGAGCGGCAAACTTTGCATCAACAGCCTTCACCGACGCGATTTTGTTGTTGCCCATTTTTTTAATTTCAATGTCAAATGGTCCGCCGCCGCCCGTCGGTATCACTCCCACATTGCTGCGAAACTCCGCAATGTCAAGCGCCGGCGAAATGCGTGTGCATTCATGGCGTACGCGCGCGTCAATCATGCGCGCGTCGGCACGGTCAGTTTCCACCAGCAAATATTTTGGCACTTGGTCGCACGGTTCACCCGCAAGCGCAAACCGCACCTCGTACTTTGCCAACGGCGCGTCGCTTGCTGTGTTCCAATTCACAAACTCCGGCGCCGCGCCTTGCACGCTGAGCACGCGAAACGGTTTTCCATCGCTGCTAAAAATTTCCGCCACGCCCTTCAAGCGCGACGCATCTTCTGCGGCGTCCACATAAGGCTGCATTTTCCCCGCGGCGTCCGCAATGGCCAGGCGCACCGCGTATGCAACCTCGGCGCGTAAATCCAATGTGAGTGGCAGGGGTTCACCTTCAACCACCACTTTCACTTGCGCGGTTTTAATTCCCGTGGCGCTCACCTTCATGGTCACTGGAACTTCCAACACGCCTGGCAGGCCGCCAACTTGCGCTGGAATTCCCTTGCCCGTGATATCAATCGTGGTGCATTGGCACGATGGCTGCGCGCCCAAAATTTTCAACGGCTTATCCGAAGTGTTCATAAGTTTAAAATTGCCTTCGAGCAATGTGTGCGGCGCCACAACTCCAAAATCTAATCCCGCGGGCATGGCGATCACTTTGGCGTTGGCCGCCGGCGCCGTGGCCGCGCGCATTGGTTTGCCAACGGGCTTGGCTGGCGCGGAAGTCGCGGGCGTCTGCGCGGTGGTGGCAGCCTGCGCCAACATCACTGTTGATTGCATCAACGCCGCAGATTCTTCAGTAGCCACCGTATTCGCGCATGTTCGTGTTTGCGTGTGGGCCAATGCCGTCAGCACCACAACGTTTAAAAGAGTTTGCATTTTCAATTTCATATGTATGTTGACTTTCAATTGTGATTTCATTCGGAACTTTCATTCGTAACTTTCATTCGCGACTTTCATTCGTAACTTTCATTCGTAACTTTCATTCGTGGCGCAATTCTATTCAATACCGCCGCCCATTCATGACGTGAATATTTACCAAAGTTGTCCGTCCCAAACTCAATCTCAAATTCTATTTTGTGCGCGCACATTTACTTCTTGCATCATGTTGCGCACGAGCATGGTTACACTTTGTTCATGAATGCCGTTGAAATTGCCAAACAAGCAACCCCCGTCGCTCCAAATGTAAACTTTGTCACCACTCGCGCCACTCCAGAACCGCACCCTGGGGAAGTGCAAATACAAACCGAAGTGTCCGCGCTGAATCATTTGGATCTGTGGGTTGGTCGTGGCATGCCTGGCATTGACACCCAGTGGCCAACAGTTGGTGGCTCCGATGGCGTGGGCAAAGTGGTCAAACTTGGCGTCGGTGTTGACGCAGCGTGGCTAGGCAAGCGCGTCATTCTTATGGCCGCCATTTCCAAAGCCGCCGCCAACACGCCCAATCACAATCCCGCAGGCGAAGACATTCACATGATTGGCGAACATTCGCCCGGCACGCACGCGGAATTTTTCACCGCGCCCGTCACCAACATTCTTGACATCGCGCAACATGATCCCGCGCAAGCCGCCGCCATTGGCCTGACTCATCTTACCGCCTACCGAATGTTGGTCACGCGCGCCCGCGTTGCGCCTGGCGCGCACGTGCTCATCACGGGTATTGGCGGCGGCGTTGCCGTGGCCGCGCTTGCCATTGCAAAACATTTCGGTTGCACAACCATTGTCACCAGTCGCCACGCCTGGAAATTGGAAAAAGCCAAATCGCTTGGCGCCAATCATTGCATTCTGGACGACGGCACCGATTGGTCCAAGCAAGTCCGCGCCGCCACCAATCGCCGCGGCGTTGATGTGGTGATTGATTCCATTGGGAAAGCCGTTCACCAAAGTTGCATCAAAAGCCTGGCGCGCGGCGGCGCCTTTGTCACATGCGGTTGCACCACTGGCAGCGACGGCGTCACCGATCTGACCCGGGTGTTCTGGAATCAACTTTCCATTTTGGGTTCAACCATGGGTTCCATGGATGAGTTCCGCGCCGTGATGGCGCTGTATAAATGCGGCGCCCTGAAGCCCGTGATTGATTCAACCCACCACGCCAAAGACGGCCGCGCCGCATACGCGCGCCTCGAAGCGGGGGATCAATTTGGGAAAGTGCTTATTGATTGGCGCGCGTAACGCGCACGCCTTTGCCACCTGGTCGCGCCACTTTAGAACTTGCACGTCTGCACAAAATTTAATTTTGTGCTTGCATTTCACGCGTCTCTGCGTCACCATGCCCTTATGAGCCAAACCATCGAATTGCCTGTAGAAACCGTCGCCCGTCCAAGCCAAGCCATGCCTCAGTGGGCAGTGCGCCTTCACAATGACAACAAGAACGAGATGGTGTTTGTGGTCACAGCCCTAGTTCAACTAGTCCGATTGCCCGCCAAAGACGCTACCGAGCGAACTTTAGAGGCTCATAACCATGGATCTGCCATTGTCTTTCAAACTCACCGTGAACACGCAGAATTGGTCCGTGACCAGCTGCAGTCCAAAGGACTGTCGGCGACAATTGAAAAAAACTAATAATTTTCGCTAATTTGCAAGGTTTTTATAGTGTTGCCACTTGAGTCACAGGCTCAAGGGAATGCTTCCCGCATGTCGCTAGGCGCAGGTATTGCACGGACCTATTGCCAAATTGTTAAAAAAATTCAAAACTATTTTATTTTTCATTGGACTCTTGTTAAGCACGAGTTAGGTTTAGCCGTAGTTAGGTTGGAATGCGTCCATATATCTGTGTGCCGTAGTGACGTCGCTATGGCGGAGAAAGCAAGGACGAGATTCGTTTGCACCAAATAGGAGATTTGAAAATGTCCAAGTGTTATTCAAAGTTTACATACGGATTCGTTGCGTCAGCAGCGTTGTTCGTCGCTGGTGGCGCATTTGCTCAATGTGACCCAGATACTGCCGGTGATTACACCGACACCATGTTTGACTCAGGAGCCGATTGCAGTCCTACCGGCGGCGTTGATGACAACGGCGGCTGGAATCAGCTTGATGCCAACGGTGACTACATGTACCAAGAAGCAGGCGATCATGCCCCTGGCGATTCCTTCCGTGTGAAGGGTGTCGTTGGTACCTACAACGGTCCTTGCGACGGCGGCAATAATAATTCCCGCGATCTTGACTGGATTCGTTTCTCAGTCACAGAGCCATGCTACGTCACCATTACGCTTAGCATGTCCGATTCTGCTGGCGTTCCTCTTGATGGCGTGAACATGTACGACCTGTTCTTCATGGAGCAAGGTTCCGACCCTGCCACCGCGATCGATTTGATCGGCGAGTACGGCCTAGACGGCTGCCCGCACAACATGCTTTACACCTTTGCCAATGGTCAGCAACAAGCCCGCTTCCCTGTGGCAGCTGGAGAGTTGTTGCTCATCGTGGCAACTCCATTTGAACCTACTGCAGATGTACCCATCTACAGTGGCCCAATGTCCTACGGTTTGGACGTAGGCATTACTGGCTACGACAATGCTTCTTGCACAACCGCAACCAACGATTGCATCACAACAAGTCAAAGCGCTGGTTGCTCTGATGGTGCATGCTGCGAACTGGTTTGTGGTTTCGTCCCAGGATGCTGTGAATCAGCATGGGATGCAGATTGCGTTGCCGAAGGCGTTACTTCATGTGGTAATTTCATCTATGTGTGCGAAAATCCATGGCCAGGCGCGGCAAATGATTGCGTTGGAAACGCCGAGCTTGTGCTTGGTCTTCCTGCTTTCGTTTCGTTTGATTGCACCAATGCCAATGCGGACGGACCAAATGACGTGGTCACTCAGTGCTCATCGTCATTCAGTCACGACGTGTGGTACATCGTTGGTCCAACCCCAGCCCCAGGTGAACTTTTGGTCACCATGTGTGGTCAAGGCAACACCGGTGATGCGGTTATGGCTCTATATAACCTTGGCGAATCCTCGGATATTGGTGATCCGCAAGATCTTCCAGCCAAATATGTTGCTTGCCGCGACGACGTGTGCGATGACAACGGCGACGGAACTGTGGATTTGGCAGGACCTTCAGGTATCAACCTGATTGGTGTTCCAGCAAATACATTCTGGCTCGTTCGCGTTGGTTCTTTCTATGACAAGGATTTGACTGTGCAGGCTCCTGGTTTTGCTGGCAGCATGACAGTTGCTTTCCGCGCGGTATTTGTGGACCACGGAGTTCAGAAGTATTGCGTAAATGCAGGAACCAACAGCAATGTTGGACTTGTCTCAGGTTGGTCGACATCGGCTAATACAAAGCGTTGGTCAATGATTCCATTTGATATGACAGTGTCGGGCAGTGTTGACGGCTTCGATTTCGCAGCCTTTGACAGTTCGTCACCTGATGTGATTTCATGGAAGATCATTAACCGCAATACAGACGGTGGTTCGTATGGTCAAAACGGTCGTCCATTCGGTTCAACAGGTAACTTTGATCAAAGCCAAGTTGTGGCTGAAGGTTCAGTTGCTCACGACTTTGCGAATGACTGGGCAGATGTTGGCGACAGCATTGGC
>CAIWNO010000360.1 GCA_903914045.1 uncultured bacterium
CCGGTGCGTACCTTCTCCGCAAGCGCGGCGAGCGCTGGAGAGTTGGAAATATCTTCGCGCCACTTCATACCTTGAATCAATCTCAACTGATTGGATTCAAGACATACAGTAGCTCATGAGTCAGTGTGAGAGAAAGCGTTCTCCACGGTGCGTGCGCAAGCTGGCACGAAATGTTGCAAGCCGGTTTTGTACAAAGTTCGCCCGCAAGCTCACTCAGGCAATTGCAGCACAAATGGCTTGATTTGCTGCAAAATAGCAGGACCCACCCCGCGAACTCGATCCAATTGCGTCAAGGTTTTGAATGCTCCATTGACTTGCCTATCCGCCACAATGGCCGCAGCCAATGATGGCCCAACACCAGGCAACGCGGCTAATTCATCCACGCCGGCTTGATTCAGGTCAACGCGCCACGCCGGCAACGTGGTGTAGCGATAGCCCTGCATGGGTGTGCGCATTTGCGCCTGGCTTATTCGTGAAACGGTCAATGCCGCAACCACGCACAACGACAACAACGCGACACCTTGGGCTGGCGCTTGCAACTGATTCATTCCACCACTGGCGCTCCCGTGCGCGTCTCGTCGTTTACATCATTTTTGCTGTTCTGAATCTTTGGCTTTGTCAACAGCAAAGGCTTGCGCAATATTTTACGAATGGTCAGCAACTTGGCGAAAACACTTTTTGCCTTTCCATTTTCAAACAAGAGTCCAGTCGCGTCGCCACCATGATCTATTAAGCGTTCCCAGATCACTGTTTCAACAAACGGTTTTGACAATGCGATGGTGACAAATCGACGCGCCCACTCTGACTGCACTTGCTCATTCCAAGGCGTTCTCCACCACCCGGCCGTGGTGTCATTCTGATGACTTGGAACTCCGAAGGCGCTGACCATGACCTTGCAATCAAAAGTTAAAAAACGATCTAGCGTGGCTGAAACTTGCATTAAATCACGCATGGCAGAACCATCATTGACTCCTCCAAAACACATTTGAATTCCAACGGCGTCAAAATGAACTCCATCTTGTGAGAGACGCTCAAGATATTGCCAAGGCGTCAGCGCGCCTGGACGACTGGAGACGTGGTCACAAAATGGCTCGGTTAATTCAATAAGCGTTCGAGCCCCTTGATGACTTTGCCTGGCCAACACACTGGCGCGCCGGGTTAAATCCATCATTTGCTCTTCTTTGAAATGAAAATGTTGATTGGCATGCAATCCACTTCCAAGATTCCACATAGTGACAATTCCGCGATAGCGATTCACGACGTGCTCCATAAACGAGTAGGAGCGATCAACGCAAGCGGAAAAATCATTCTTGTAGGACTCCATCCATGATGGCAATGTGCTTGAATCAAATGTAAGCAGCGGTCCAGCCACAATTGTTTTTTTGGACTGCGAGGCGAATGCCATCCATCGATCCATCTCATCAAAGTGAAATTTACCCTTGCTTGGCTCGATCAGTTTCCACGGGGTTGGAACCAACAATACATCAAGTATTTTGGCTGAATCACCGCATAATTGAATGTCGCTGCGCGGATCAATTCGCACGCCAAACACCGTACTTGTGGAGGGCTTGTATCCAAATCTGCGTTTCACCAATAAATCGGCGTGCAGAAGCGCAAGTTGCTCATTGGCATCCAAGGCGGCCACCAATGAATCTTTGGCGAAGGTTTCCGCCTTGACCATTTCGGGTTCATTCATCGCCCGCACAAAAAGCGTGCGCGCATGCTCCCAACGCTTCAAACTTTCACCAGCCACGGCGGGATCAAAAAGTTGCCACTCCTCGCTCTTCGCTATATACAGTTTGATGCGATGCCGAGCCAATTCTAAAAATAATAAATAAGGTTCATCGCGCTGTTTCAGCAAACACGTCTGCAACATGAGCCGACCCATGGCGCCCGCTTCAACTTCTAAACACAGAGCGGTCGCCACGTATTCCACCACTTTGCATTCAATGAGGCCATTCTTCCACTTCGCCTCTCCACTCACGGGCAAATCATCGCGTCCAAGCAAGTGAGCGCCATGCAGACGCCTTTCTTGGGGAGTTTTGAACTCGTGATCGACATGAAATTTCAACATGGTCAGCCGAAGTGTATCCAAAAACCAAAGCATTTCTAGCCGAAATGCGTTTTTTATGGATGATCCAACAACCCCCAAAGCAACTCTTGTATCTAAAGCGTTAACATGAAGTCATGGCAGCGAATTCGCACGCACAACCTCTTGCAACAGCCGCTTGCGCTGATAGGTGCGCCGTCCAGCAAAGCGTGACAAGCACAACTCTTGCGCTGCCTGGCAAGCGCGCGGGCAAAGTTCGCGACGTGTATGACCTGAGCGTGCCCGCCGGCGCGTGTCCCAGAATTCTTGTGGTGGCCACGGATCGCATCAGCGCATTTGATGTGGTGCTTCCAAGCGCGATCGCGGAAAAGGGAAAATTGCTAACGGAAATTTCCGTGCGTTGGTTTGAGCGCATTCGCGAATGGAAAATAATTGCAGACCATTTAATTTCAATCGATCCCACTCTTGTTGTGGATATTTCATCGCAGGAGCGCGAGATGCTGCGCGGTCGCTGCATGATTTGCCGCAAGGTGAAGATTGTGCCCATTGAATGCGTGGTGCGCGGCTGGCTGGCCGGCAGTGCCCACACGGAATATAAAAAGAACGGCCGCGTGTGCGGCGTGGCGTTACCCGCGGGCTTGAAACAATGGGACAAACTTCCTGAGCCTATTTTCACGCCGGCCAGCAAGGTGGAGTCCGGCCATGACGAAAATATTTCGTTCGATCAAGCGGCGGCATCTGTTGGTGAATCAATCATGCTGCGCCTGCGCCAGGCCAGTCTTGCCATTTACAAAGCGGCCAGCGAGCATTGCGCCCAACGCGGCTTGATTTTGGCCGACACGAAATTTGAATTTGGTTTCGCGCTTGACGCGCACGGCAACGCCACGGATGAACTTGTCTTAGCCGACGAAGTGCTTACGCCGGACTCAAGCCGCTACTGGATTGCCTCCACCGTTGGCGCTGGCGGCGAACCGCAAAGTTTGGACAAGCAATTTGTGCGCAATTGGTTGCTGGCCCAAGAGTCCGCCGGTCTTTGGAATCGCTGTCCA
>CAIWNO010000361.1 GCA_903914045.1 uncultured bacterium
CGAGCGCACTGGAAAAGCGCAACCCGATTTGGCGGGCTACATGTTTGTCACGGTCGAACCATCCGCTTTGCGAGAAGCCGCCGAAGCCTTCAACGAACTTGACAGCGTGGAATTTGCGCAAGTTGATTACATGCCAATTCCTGCGCAAGAAGATTGTCCGCTGCAAGACTTAGCGTTACAAAAAGGTCCAGGAGTTTGGGGCGACAATGTTGTGACCTGTTCCAGTACAACTGATCCGACCACCGGCGCCATTATTATCTGTGAACCACCTGGACCAATCTTTATTACACAAAGTCCCAGCAATAAATATCAAGGGGTTCCAGCTGTTGACCTCACTGGCGGCGCAATTGTTTGCAACCGACCATCTCGATGGGCTTTATACATGTCCCAGTATCTGCAAGGATCAACCCCTGATTTCTTTGTCGCAGGCGGAGCCATATGCGCAGATGCATTTTACGAAAGGAAGCCATCGTTTCAGCCCTTTCCGCTGTGGGATTGCTCTCCCAATTGCAACGCCCCAACGGAGTGCGTTGCAAACGCAGCAAGAACTTCCGGAAGCGGTTGCCAATATGGATGCCGTGATACCCCTTGTTCGGATTATATCACTCAAACCCTTGGATTCACTGTGTGCTCTGACGCCGCACAAAGCCATGGCTGGGACAGCACCTGCGCCACGCTTGCCAACATTTACTGCCCCACGATTGAACCACTGGCAACCCCTTATACTTGGACATTCTTTGACAGCGGCATGCCATGGACTGATTTCGCAAGTGAATCGTGCTTCAACATTCTTTACGGAGCGCCAGCCTATTCAACGTATTCTTTTGACGACTCCGTGGCCTACGACGCCTGTTTCACGTTGCGTGGTCCAGGAACACCAAATACTGCGGGCTCCGCAGGTATTCTAAAATATACTGACATCCTGAATTGCGATGGTATTCGTCCCTGGGGTTTCACGGGCGGTCAATGCCTGTATCCATTTCCATTTCTGCAAGTTGGCGAACCAAATGGAGTCTTTCCTGTTTCACAATGCGATGGCATTGCGCAATCTGGAGTCCAACAATTCCTCAACGCCGGAATCATGCGCAGCGATCTCAGTCCAACTGACTCTGTCAATGCGGGTGAAGCCCAATTTGACAACGCCTTCAAGGCCGAGCCATTCTTGTTTTCACATGACTGCCTTACTCCAGAAGCCTTCATTCCTGGTTGCTACAACACGCCATGCTGTGTGTACGTTTGCGTGAACGATCCAGTCTGCTGTTATGGCGGCTGGGACGCAAACTGCGTGAAAGAGGCCTTTACAAATCCAACGCTCTGCCAAGCACGCTCCGTCAACACGGACGTTTGGGCAGACAGCGAAGCTGTTCCCAACTTTGATTTTGTTCCAGTTCCGGTTCCTGAAGGCTCACTTGAAGCCCGCGCACGCAATCTAGGTTTATTCAGAACTAAATTACCAAACACCACTTTGGTCTCTGAATATATTGGCGACTTCCAAACCCTTGCAAATAATTCTGGCGGCAGCACGCAACCAGGAATTATTCCTCTTGGCGCTATCAATGCTCAGACTGCGCCATCAATTACGGCTGGAAGTTTTATAGTGAATAATGGCTACAGAATTACCGATCCAGGCAGCACCAATTGGATGCTGATTGGCGCGGCGAATAATAAACGCGGAACATTATTCAAAGCCACCGGCGCCGGCACAGGCACTGGCGTGGCGGACGACATGTCTCTTCCGCTTCCACTTGACCAAACATATGCCTTCATGAACACGGGTTATTCAGGCGGCGGTATTGACGTTCAAGGCATGGTTGATTTCGCCACTGGAATTGGATTCAGCGGTACCAGTGTTTTGGGTGACCAAATTACTGTTGGCGTGATCGACTACTCAGCCGATATCAAACATGCGGATCTTGTTGGACAAGTCTCCGTTGAAGCGAATCAAACCATTCTCATTGCTGCTCCAGGAACTTCACCACTTTTTAATCCAGATCACGGTACCGCCGTGCTTGGTGTGCTTGTGGCCAAAGATGATGGCGTTGGCATCACAGGCTTGTTGCCTTTGGCGCATGCTATTTTCTATCCCGCTGTGACCAAGGCCCAAGGCGGCCGCCTTGCTACGGCCATTATTTCCGCTGGCAATGATTTAAGGGACGCCGATGTGTTGTGTATTCCGCTTGAATACGGGGCCGGCTTCACTCTGAGCAGCGATACATTTGTCAATCAACTCTTTGGAGTGCTTGATGGCTTGGGATCAACAATTGTTATCCCAGCCGGAAATGGTGGATATGAAGTTCAAAGCGTCACGGGCGCCATTGCTATTACTGTTGGCGCTGTCTGGCCAGGCTCGCAAACAGCGCTTCCTTATGGCGCTTCTTTAGGCGGATGCAATGACCTCGTCCCCCCCCTTGGACCGCAATTTCCTGGCATGGCGTATTGCCGCTTTAAATCCAGCAATTGGTCAACCACGACTGGTCAACAAACCAACGGTGGCGTTGATGTGTCTGGTTGGGGCACTGGCATTTGCACGCTGGGAGTCGGAACACTCTTTCATAAGGGAGACCAGGTTTCCGCTTACGAGATTTCGCCCACCAGTTATCCAGTTGGTGGATTGCAAACCTATCAAGCCAATTTTGGTCAGACCAGTGGTGCATGCGCCATGATCGCGGGATTAATCGGCGCCATGAACGGATTTTCCAAAGAGGTTTTCGGCGGCTCCATTGGGAATACGGCCATTCGAAATATTCTGAACAATGTACAAACAGATTCTCAAGGACTACCGACTGGCGGAACACTTGGAACCGTGGTGCCACAATGCAATCAACCA
>CAIWNO010000362.1 GCA_903914045.1 uncultured bacterium
ACGGAACCTTTGAGCGATTGCAATAATTCCCGAAACGCAAGAACCTGCGCGGGATCAAGTCCCGCCGTGGGCTCATCTAAAAGCAAAACTTTTGGCCGCGAAGAAAGCGCCGCCGCCAAACCAACACGCTGACGAAATCCGCGGCTTAACTCGCCGCACAGACGCGCGCGCGCGTCAAGCAATCCGCACTGACCCATGGCGTGCTGCGCGAAGTGCTTCACGGATTTTGAGTCAACACCTTTCATGCGCGCCGACCACTGAACAAATTCCTCAACACTGGCGTCCAATTGCACCGGCGCGCGCTCTGGCAGCCACCCCATGCGCGCGCGCGCCACACTTGGTTGCGTCCACACATTGGCGCCATCAATCATGACACTGCCACTATCCGGCGCCAACGCGCCCGCAAGCATGCGCATTGACGTGCTCTTGCCAGCGCCATTTGGTCCAAGAAAACCGCACATTGCGCCCGCGGGCACGAAAAAACTGACGCAGTCAACTGCGGCGCGCGTGGCGAATTTTTTGCATAAATCTTGAGCGACAATCATTATGAAACCGATTGAATAGATAGTGTAAACCTTCTCGTAAAGGTTGGCGTCCCCTAGACTGTGATTGAGAATTGAATCATGACCGCTAAGACCCACCATTCTGGAACCTTTGACGCCGCCACCTTGCTTGAAAGTTTGGTGGATGGCGTGGGCGTGGTCGATGCCGCCGGTGAAATTGTGTGGATGAGCGCGCGGCTTGCGGGGCAAACGCCTGAAGTGATGCGCCGATTCGCCGACACATGCCGCGATGTTGTGCGCGAGGCAAATTCCCCGCGCGCAAGTCATTTGCGTCGCTTTCGAAGCGGCACCAAAACATTTGAAGTTGCCATTTCCAAATTAGTTGTGCAGGGCCAAAGCGATCACGCCGTGGCCACGCTGGTGAATGTCACGCCGCGCCAGCGCTTGTTCGACCGCATTGAGCAAGTGGACAACGCCGGCGACTTGATGTTGAATTTGGACGCGGTGATTGTGAATCCGCTGAATGTTGCGGAGCGTTTGAAATTGCTTGAAAGCCGCGTGGAGCAAGCCTTGCGCGAATTGTTCGCGGCGTCCAATTACCAAGTGCGTTTGCTTGATCGCAAAACGCGCGTGTTGGAATTGGTGTTGCATCGTGGCATTGCGCCGCTACCCATTGGCCAGCAAATGCGCGCCGACTTAGACGGCGCCGGAATCACTGGCTATGTGGCAAGCACGGGCCAAAGTTATTTGTGCAAAGACCCCGCGAATGATCCGCGCTACCGCTCTGGTCTGCCCAACTGTCGTTGCTCGTTGACCACGCCGCTGCTGCTGCATGACCGCGTTGTGGGAACAATCAATTTGGAAAGTGGCGACCCGCGCGCCTTTGAGGAAGAGGATCAATTTCTGCTTGAGTTGTATGGCCGCTATGTCGCCATGGCGCTGAATATTTTAGACATGCTAATTGTTGAGCGATACACCACCAATCAACGCATCACTGGAAGCGTGCAGGAGGAAATTGCAATTCCGGTGCGCACTTTGCGCGAGTCGCTTGAATCGTTGCGCGAGAATATGTCCAACACCAGCGCCGGCTTGTTGGCGCTGGGACAAATGGAGGACTGCGTGGCGACATTGGAGAAGCGCCTGCAAAATGCAACGGAAGGTTTCAAAGGCGTGCTTGGCGTGGACCGGATTTCCGTGGCGGGTTCACAGCAACCCAAACTTGCGGGCAGGCGCGTGCTTGTTGTGGATGATGAGGCCGGAATTCGCGAGGCGATTGTGACCATCTTAAGCCAACAAGGCGCCATTGTGACTTCGTTTGCCAGTGGAGAGCCCGCGTTGCTGGCGTTGGATGCCGCCAAAAATAAAAACGCGCCGTTTGAACTTGTGCTCAGTGATGTTCGCTTGCCCGATCGCAATGGGTATGAAATTTTCCGCGCCACCAAAGCGATTGACCCCGAGACGCCCGTGATTTTAATGACGGGATTTGGCTATGACCCGAATCATTCCATTGTGCGCTCCAGCCAAGAAGGCCTGCATTGCTTTTTGTTCAAGCCGTTTCAAGCGCAGCAACTTCTTGATGAGGCTTGCAAAGCCATAGTCACGCCGCCGCCAGCCGGATTGTGAAGCTGATTTATAAAACTGATTTATAGATTGGAGCCGCGCGGATTTGAAGCGCTTATGGGTCGTGTTTGAATTCAACCACGCGTCGAAAATCCAACGCGCTTGCTCTATCGCAAAAATTTCACTTTGAGCGTGCTTGAGAAAATTGCAACGCTGAATTGATTTACGCCACGCGATCAGCCACCAACACGCGCGGCAAATTATCGCCGTCATTTTCAACGCCGTGAAACACAAGTTGCGTGTTGGCGCGCGTCAGGCGCTGCGCCGCATTGGCCTGGGATGCCGCAATTTCCAGCAATAATCGCCCGCCTGGACGCAACCACTTCGCCACATTTTGCAGCAGCGGTTCAATCACATTCAAACCTTCCGCGCCAGCTCGCAGCGCGGTGGCTGGCTCATGCTCACGCACATTCGGCGCGCACTGCGCCCACTCCGCGTCGCTTATATATGGAGGATTCGCGGTGATCAGATCAAACGCGCCTTGCTGCGCGGCGTCGATTGATGCAAACAAATCGCTGGCGCGAAACTCAATACGCGCATCAACTCCGTGGCGCGCCGCGTTGCGTGCGGCCAACACAAGCGCGGCCGGAACTAAATCAGTGGCCAACGCCGACACTTCCATGGCCGCAACTGGCGGCTCGTAATTATTGCGCTTGGGCGTGACCAGCGCGCTGACCACGCTTACCACAACGCAACCCGAACCTGTGCACAGATCTAACATGCGTAAAGAAGTTTGCCCAGTCAGCCGCGCCCATGCCACGGCAAGTTCCGTAACGCGCTCGGTGCTGGGCCGCGGAATCAGCGTGCTGCTATCCACAAAATATGGCTTGGCGTAGAACCAAGTTTCGCCAACCAAATATTGCACGGGCTCATGCTCCGCGGCGCGTCGAACCAATTCACGCAAGCGCGCAAGTTGCGCGGCGTCCACCACGCGGTCGGACTCCATATACAAACGGGTTCGATCGCAACCCAACACATGCCCCAGCAACATTTCGGCGCACACGCGCGGCGAATCTATTTTCTTGCCGGTTAAAAACGGCGTCATCCACGCCAACAATTCGCGCGTGGTCCAAATTTTTTCCGTTGTCCCTTGTTTAGCGTTCATTGCAATGCTTTCGCGTGGTGATTCAGCGTCATGGTCAAGCGCTTGGGCGCACAAAGTGTAAAGAGTGTGTTCAGTTGGACTTTGGGTACAATCTTCCCCCCATCAGTGTATGAAAGGATTTGAGGCATCATGAAAAATGTTCGGGAATTCTTGGAAAGTGTCGCGGAAATTGCGCGCGATAGAAATGTTTTCACCTCCGTGGAGGTGCAAGGTGATTTATTGCGTTGCCGCGCCCGCGATGTGAAGGAAGACGCGTGGTATTTGGTGCAATCGCACGACGGACATTGGACCGTCAGCCTAAGCACTCCCGACCGTTGGCTCAGTGAAAGCATTGAGACGGACTTGATGCACTTTGGCGATCCACTTGAGGAGTTGATTGAAGAGGAACTGGTTGAGCTTGGCTCCGACTTTGAAGTTGAGGCGCCAAAACATTTCCGCAGCGAGCAGCGCGAATATGTTTTCATCAACACAGTTCCATTGCACAATGAGTCACTCAACGGCGACGCCTCTATTGTGGCCACATGGCTGCTGGCGTATGAGGCGGCGTTTCGAAATCTGGGTGACATGTCCGGCGAAGAGAAAGACTAATTCATGGGGCGACGCGTACTTATGCTTGGCTGGGAATTTCCACCGTTCATCACGGGCGGTTTGGGCACTGCGTGCTATGGATTAACCAAGGCGCTTGACCGCCGCGGCGATGACGTGACTTTTGTGTTGCCAAAACATATTGATGGACAATTCGCCAGTCATGTGCACATGCTTTCGCCGGGAACAGACTTGCCACATCCATCGCTTCCGCCGCCTGAAGTTGTGCAACGAGAGCGCGTGGAGCGCGACATTATTCATCAAGCGACGGAGTTGATCAGCAAAGTCATGCAGCAAAATGTGGAGCCCGCCGATGTCGCGTCGGCCGCAAAAAGCGCTGGCTTGACCAGCATTTCCGTGCCCATGAGCGTGAGCGCGCCCTATGTTTCAAGCCACGCCAACTTGACGGTGCAAACATTGCTGGGCTCCGCGGCGCTGCGAAAAACATTGAACTTGCCAACTTGGCTGAGCGCGCAAACGCGCACCTGGCTCACGCATGAGTTGGCCATGATGGACGCGCTTCCAGAATCA
>CAIWNO010000363.1 GCA_903914045.1 uncultured bacterium
ACCGCGGCAAGCACCAGTGTTGCGCATAGACCAACGACCCGCGCGATGAAGCGATCATTTTCGTCGATTGCATTCCACAGCATCAAGGCCGCTGTGACAACCAAAAGACCTGAGCCAATGTTGGGACCAAATCCATAGAGGTCGGAAACCGAACCCATGGGAAGCGTTACCACAATGCTGAACATGCACACCGCCGCGGCAAGCAGCACCACACCCAGCGAAATCTTGCATGGTGTTTTTTTATGCAACACTCGCAGCGCGCTCGCAGCGATCATCATTGCTCCCGCGGCTAATCCGCTGAGAACCGGAAGCGCGCGTAATGGCAACATGGCGGCATCATCGTTGACAAGATGAAGCGGCCCATTGGCGAACATTCCAAACGCGGACATCATGATGTTGTTCACAAGATTTTCACCAAGGCCAACTTGGTAGCGTCCCTCTGGGTTGTCCTCCAATGATTGAACGCCGCCAAGACCACCAAATTTGTAGCGAATCACTAGGTAAATCAGCGGAATCAACGCGATGGGGATGAGTGCCACGGCGGCGCGTAATGAGGCGCGATGATTGTGTTTCCACCCGAGAATGATGGCAAGAATCAAACCGCTTCCGATCGACGCGCTCCAGCCAAAAAAAGTTTCTTTAATGTTCATTCCAATCGCCGCCAGCACAAACAGCGCTAACATTTTTGTCCATGGTGAAGCCTCTGCGCGCGCCTCTATGAAAATATCCCAGCACAGAATGCCGCACCATAATCCTAAGGCCGTGCCCCACGTTTGCGAACATGTATCCATTTGCCACAGCGCGGTCATGGTGCTGGGCGACAGAAAAATCCAGATCAGAATGAGCGGCGCGGCAATGGGCGCGCTTGGTAACACACGCCGAACCAGCGCGACAACTCCAAAGGCGATCAATGTTAAACCGCTCAGTTGCAAAGGCACCACGGGCCAACATGCCAATGTTTGCTCGTTGCAAAAGTAGGCAACGATATTTTCAAGCGGACGGAAACTATTTGTGTGCAGCCAACTAAATCGAATATTGTCCGCAAGTGAGCCCACATTCAGTTCTCCGCGCAAAAATTTCAGGTCGTCATTGGCTACAACTAGTCCCCCAATAAGCGGAAAGAGCAACAACCAGATGAACAGAATTACCGCGATGATCCAAGCGATTTTTACGGCCGTGTTTGTGGCGGGGTTGTCGCCAGCGTGATGCGCGCCGTCAGCGGTTGGCGTTACGCTTTGAAAAGTAGTTGAAATTGGACTCACGTTGCTAAGAAGTGTAATCAAGATTGGTTTGTGTTCTATGAATGATTCAAAAACATCCTTGCCCCAAGCACAACAGTTGCCTCAAAAGAATTTGCGATTGTGGTTTGCGGCATTTGCGGTGGTATTTTTGGCGGCCATCTCGGTGCGTGCGTGGATTCAATTTCACGCCTCGATTCCGCCTGCCATGGACGCCGCCTATTACCCCATGCAATCATGGTGGCTCTTCAACCAAGGTCGACTTCTGTATCAAGACGCACCGTTGATCTTTGTACTGGACGGACTGCTTGCGAAAATGTTCATTGTCGCCGGCATGCAAAGCGACCATGCGTATTTAGTCGCGTCACAAGTGGTGGACTGCGTCACGGAACCGTGGGTAGCTCTATTTATTTTTCTGTTTGGATTCACGTGGTGCGGCGGCGCGCGCCGCGGCATTCCCATTGTCATGGCTGGCGCCGTGCTTGCGGTGTTGAGTGCGCCAGTCATTCGTATGGTGAGTGATTTTGAGAAAAATTCGCTTGGACTAGTTTGGGCCACGATGAGTTGGTGGGCGCTCTGGCGCGCAATTGCTGCGGTGGAAATAAAATTACCGCGTGTCATTGTTGCACGCTGGTTTATTGTGGCAGCGGCTGCATTGGCGTTGACCGCGCTCACACATGGTGGGTCATTTGGATGCGCCTTGCTTGGCGCCTTGGCAATCATCGTGATTTGGTTTGTCATTGGTGGTGCATCAAAACGAATGCTGCTCTTCAGCGCGCTTGCGGTTGTCATCGTTGGCGCAATTTCGCTGGCGCTGCTTTACGTTGTCAGCCCTAGCCGCGCTGCAGATTTATTCAATGCTCCGCAGAAAATTTTTGGCGCGGGAAATCAAATGCATAGGCCAGGCGGTCCTGAAGCGATGGGCGGACCAGACGATCACGGACGTCCAGAAGATGATCAAGGCCCGCGTGGCCGCAACATGAATAGGCAAGATGATCGCGGTCCGCGCGGCCGCGACATGAATGCGCAAGATGATCCACCACCACATCGCCGCATGGATGAACCAGATTTTATGCGGCGTGGTCCGCGCGGTGGCCCACCAGGAATGGGAGGACCACCAAGCATGGGTGGACCAGGCGGACGCGGTTCGCATGGAACATTTATTGGTATTGGTGTTGGACTCTGCGCAATCTTGGTAGTGGCTCTGCGGTGGCGTAAAGAAACAATCGCCGACCGCGCCACCATTCTGGGCTTGAGCACGCTCTGTATTTTTCTGGTCGTTCCCCTGCTTAATCCTGAATATGCGCAGCGCCTCAACTTGATGGCGTCGGTGCCTGTTGGAATTGTTTTCACATTTCTGCTTGCACGAGTTATGACAACGCAACCACTCCGTTTTGCTGGCGCGTTTTGGCCGCCCACACAAACTTTATATCGAGCCATCATTGCGTGGCTGATTGCGGCAAGCGCGAGTTACGGAGCCATTCACTCCATCACAGGCACTTCCACGCCGGGGCCCGTTCTAAGCCAAGTTGAACTGCAAGAGTTGCTTGACATGCGTGCTCAAATTGCATCTCCACAGACCACACTGATTGTCGCTGCGCACGGAGTTCAGTGGTGGGCCGGACATGTGCTTCATACGCCGGTGCGCATGGGAAAAATTCCTGATGACGCGACCACCAAATATTCGCGCGTCTTACTACTTCAGAAAATCAGAGGCGATCGCCGTGGCAGACCCGACGAACAACTCG
>CAIWNO010000364.1 GCA_903914045.1 uncultured bacterium
AGGTGGCGATGTGATGGTTGAGTTTGGACCCAAGAGCCAAGGCGTGTGTCCGCTGAACCAATTTGAAAGCGCGCCCGAGGCTGGAACCGTGATGGATTTTGCGGTGGAACGCTTGGACGCGTTTGAAGGCTTGTTGATTTTATCGCGCATTGGAATGCGCACCAAGCCGCAGTGGGACAACTTGCAAATTGGACAAATTGTGGACGCGCGTTGCGTGGGCATGAATCAAGGCGGCTTGGATATGGAAGTGGCGCATCACCGCGCGTTCATGCCAGCGGGACAAGTGGACATTCGCTCGGTGCCTGACATAAGTATTTTCTTGGGCGAGAAGTTGCAATGCATGATCATTGAAATGCGCAAGGAGCGCGGGCGAATGGTGTTGAGCCGCAAGGCCGCGCTATCGCAGACGCGACGCGAAAATCAGCAGAAAACATTGGCGGAAATACAAACTGGCCAAATTCTTGAGGCCACCATTATTAGTTTGCAACCCTTCGGCGCCTTCGCGGATATTGGCGGCGTGGATGGATTGATTCACATCAGCGACTTGGCGCATGAGCGTTTGAAGAACGCCTCGGACGCCGTGAAGGTTGGCGATGTTGTGCGCGTGAAGGTGATGCGCATTGACCGCGCCCAGAAGCCGCCGCGCATTGCGTTGAGCCGCAAAGAAGTGATGGACGATCCAATGGTGGGCAAGTTTGAAGCGCTGCAAGTGGGTGAAAGTGTGTCTGGCCGCGTCACCAAACTGACGGAGTTTGGCGCGTTTGTGGAACTGTCACCAGGCGTTGAAGGCTTGGTGCACATCAGTGAAATTAGTCATGACCGAATTTTCTCCGCCGACAAGGTTTTAACAGTGGACCAAATTGTGACGGCTAAAATTCTTTCCATTGACCTTGCGCGTCGGCGCGTGAGTTTGTCCATCAAGGCGTTGCTTGACCGTCCGGCGCCTGTGGCCGTGAGTGGCAAGTTCAATAAAGATGACCGCCAAAGCGCCAAGCCAGTGCGCGAGGATGATCCATCCATGCGTAAATTGCGCTTGAAATTTGGCGCGCCAAGTTCGCTGAAGGGCGGCCTGTCGTAAGCTGATTTGCGCTTGAAATGCGCTGAAAATTAATCTTGCCGTGATCCGGCCGGCGTGCCTGGCATCCACAAGTCGTCAAAGGGTTGATCATCGCAGGATTTGCGAAGCGCCAAATACGCGGCCGTGGCAACTGACCAAAATGCGCCAAAGCACGCGCCCGCCGCGAGCGACTTCACAACTGTAATCCACAGGCCAACAAATCCCGCGGAGATGGACGCGGTGAAACCAAGACTTCGCACGGGCGCGACATCGTCGGGCAAGAGCAATCGAATTGTGGCAAGGCCGGACATGGGACCTTCGCCCGCGGTCACGCCCACAAAGTTTGCGGCAAAAGAAAGCGTGGCCATGGCGAACAGGTCGGCGATGAATATGACAAGTGAAATTCCAATCGCCGCCATGATGAGATAGAGCAATCCTTGTAACGGACGGCGCAACACATAGGCCACGGTTCGTTGCGCGGCTTCAAGGCCATCGCACCCTTCGCACGCCGACGCGGCCACCGCCAAGGGCATGCAAAAACCCCATGGAATTAGGGCAATTGCGGCGAAAAATGACAAGACAATCACAAGTCCGTACGCCATGCCGGCGAAAATATCTATAAGTGGAATGCGGCTGAGCCAACCCAACATGGCCGCCACTGGCAGAAGAACAACTAGCGTCAGCAACGGCCACACTGGCACCAGCGCGTGATTGATCCAACGCGGCTTGATAAATTCAAACGCGGCAGCGGCGGAAATTTTTGGTTTGCCCGCAAGATCAAGCGCCGTCATGCGGGACAGCGCGGCGCCGCCCGCGCCCATGGCTATAAGAAATGCCGCGCCGAATATAAAACAGAACCAACGATCATCGCGCCAACAGGCCAACGGCAAATCAATGAAGAGATTGGCGAAGGCGCCCACGGCCATCACTGGACTGACGGTGAGAACTCCAATGGCAAGTCCGTCAATGCAACGACCCACAGCGATGGAAAATGAATCGAAGGTTCCCTTGCGGCGATACGACTCCAGGCGCTCGAGCGCGCGGCGAATTCCGTCGGCTTCAAATCCGCTGACGGAACCAAGACGACTTTGCAGCAAACTGCAAACATTTTCAATGTCCACTCCACCGCGAGTGTCCATGCCAGCGGGTCGTTGATCTGGCGGCAAATTTTCCAGCGCTGCTCGCCGCGCAACATCGGATGCGACGGCTGAATCAATTGAACTGCGAGTGGGCGACAATAAGCCTGCGGACTGAATCATGGGACCGCGCAAGGCATCGTAAAAACGGCCAAAAACAGCCAAAGCAAGCACAATAAAGGTGGCCGCCAAAAGCCGCGAGGGCTGAAACGCACCAGTGGCTGAATTCAGAACCCGGGGAAACACCAACGCGGAGCGAAAGTCAATTTGATCCACCACAACTCGTTCGGCCATTGTTCAATCTCCTATTGCTGGTTGAAACAATCTTTGGATGAATGCTAACTCAATTCAGGTGCATTGTCAGAGGAGCGCGGGCGTGATTTAGATACCCTTAGTCCATCATGAGCATTTCAACCCATACACAAATTGACAGCGTGCTTGCCAGGACCGACGCCAACCAACCCGCGGGGATTGAGCGGTTGATGGAGTTCTTGCGGATACCAAGCGTGAGCACGGACCCGGCTTTCACGGCGGATGTTCGCCGCGCGGGAGAGTGGGCTTCGAACATGTTGAAGGAATGCGGATTTGAATCGCGTCTTGTCAAGACGCATGGACATCCAATGGTGCTTGCAAAACATCCTGGACCCAAAGGCGTGACAGCGCCGCGCGTACTTTTTTATGGCCACTATGACGTGCAGCCCGCCGACCCGATTGAACTATGGACAAGTCCGCCGTTTGAACCTGTGATTGTGGATGGACCAATGGGCAAGCGCGTTGTGGCGCGCGGCGCGGTGGATGACAAGGGACAAGTGATGACATTCTTGGAGGCACTGCGCGCGTGGCATGCATGCGCGGGTGGACCGCCCTGCCCCGTCACCGTTATTTTGGAGGGCGAGGAGGAATCTGGAAGTGAGAGTTTTGAGCCTTTTCTGCGGGAATATGCGAAGGAATTGGAATCGGATGTTGCCATTGTCAGCGACACGGGAATGTGGGACATAGACACTCCCGCCATTACAACCATGTTGCGCGGCTTGGTGTATGTGGAGGCGAAGTTGAAGGGACCGTCGCATGATTTGCATTCAGGTTTATATGGCGGAGCGATCGTCAATCCGATTAATTCATTGGCGCGCATGATTGCCAGCTTGCATCACGATGATGGACGAATTGCTATTGAAGGTTTTTATGATCAAGTGAAGCTGCTGCCAGAAAAAATAAAAGAACAGTGGGACTCGCTGAATTTTGACGACGCGGAATTTTTAGGTAAGGCCGGCGTGAGCAAAGGTTTTGGCGAGCCAGGCTTCAACGCGATGGAGCGAACATGGTGTCGACCCACGTGTGATTGCAACGGCATCAAGGGCGGCTATCAAGGCGAGGGCGCGAAGACCGTGATTGCGAGCGAGGCCACCGCGAAGATTTCTTGCCGCTTGGTGGCCGACATGGATCCAGAAGATGCGTTCAAAAAATTGTCGGCGCATTTGTACGCGCGCGTGCCCGCGGGCTACAGGCTTGAAATGAAAACATTCGGGAAAAACCCGCATATTCGTGTGAAAGATGAGAGTCCGTATTTGGTGGCGGCGGAGCGAGGAT
>CAIWNO010000365.1 GCA_903914045.1 uncultured bacterium
AGAAGAATGACAAGTCCAAGCGCAAGGGCCGCCTCAGCCGCCGCGATGGTCAATATAAAGATGACAAAGATTTGGCCGCCCGTATCCATTCGCATTCTTCCAAACGCAATGAAGGCCAAGGCCGCGGCTTGGAACATAATTTCCGTGCACAAGAACATAAGAATCATGTTGCGTCGCACAAGAAAACCAATAAGTCCAATGGTGAACAACAGGGCGCTCATGGCCAACGTAATGGTGACCGCATGTGAAGCTCCATATTGACTGACCGCTAAAAGATGTGTCATTGTCGAGCTCCGGGAGTTGCGCGTTCGTGCTCTGGAACATCAAGCACAATGCGGCGAAGACCGGCGGCGTCGCGCGCTTCGTCCTCACCAAATTCAATTTGTCGACGCGCTAGAACGACCGCGCCAAACATGGCCATGAGCAAAATAATGCCGGCCAATTCCAGACTGGCTGGATATCTGGACACCAGATCAAGCCCAACCATTTGCGTGTTGTCGATTTTACCCGCGGCATCCACCGCGATATTTTTCACCGAGCCGTCCGCTTGCGTCACTTGGGTTTGCACAATGCTGCCTTGAATCGCGGCGTTTGGCGCAACTGCCACGGACACGGCGGTGGGATCGTTGCGCTTGACAATATTCAACAAATGCTTGGGCATCATCACCAATGCATCCGCTTGTTGGCGCGCCACTTTTTGTTCAAGGCTTGACTCCGCAAGAACGGCCGTGTTTGGAATGCGCTCAACAACTGCGGCCAAGGTGCCCAGCAAAATAAAACCAACCAGCACCGCGGCCATGGGCTCGCGCGGAACGCGGTCGTAATCGCCGTCATCGTCTATGTGGCCAATGGAGTCGCGCGGACCTTGATCTGCAAGCATGAGCACAAACATGTAGGTGATTAAGATTGCGCCGGCGTAAACAATAATGAGCGCAAATGCCATGAATTCCGCTTGTAAAAGCAGGAAAATCACGGCGGAGGCAACCACGGTGACAATGAAATACAGCGCCGCGAATACGGGACGCGGATGTGTGATCACGCGCACGGCGGCGTACAAGCCAATGACCACCAGTGCAATGAGAAGCGCAATTGGAACGCCAGCAGATGGCGGACCCGCAAGTCGCAACGCCTCACTTATAAAAAGTCCCGCACCAGCGAGCGCAACAACCGCGCCGCCGCGGCGCAGCGAAGGATTATTTGGTCGCAAAATATAAAGCAGTCCAACTGCTGCGACAGCGCTTGCGATGTAGAAAGGTAGAAGTGGCATTGAGTGTTGGAGGGTGATTCGCGTTCAGTGCGTTTAAATTTCGTGAAGTGAATCGCAGGGATCCTTCCTGCGTTGAGCGAGGGAGAGTATGCGGCGCATGGGCGGCTCGCAAGCAGTGAAAGTGAATTTCTCAAGCCATTTGGATCAATGCATATTTGCTGCAAATTTCAGAATGGTTGTCCGCTGATGTGCTTGCACTTTGCGTTGTTTTTTTGGCAATGGTGTTGGATATTGGCTGGCGCTCCATCAGGCATTCAGCGTGTGGGAAGCTATTCAACCAACCATGTCCGAGTGGGTTACATTGCCCGCATGAACTCGCAGTGGTGGAAAGTTTTGCCCAACGCCATCACCTCGGTGAGATTGCTTCTTGCCGCAGCGACCCTTGTGCTTTTGGACATTCTCAGTCGAACGCCGCTCATGGATCGCGGCGCGCTGGGTTGGTGGGTGTGCGCAATATTTGTCACTGCGGCGC
>CAIWNO010000366.1 GCA_903914045.1 uncultured bacterium
CCGCGCACCAAAGATGAAACCGAGGAGCAGCAAGACGCGCACGAGGCGAACTGCATTGAGAAAATTTGTTCGTCGCTGGAAATTCCGCGCGAGAAACTTTTTGTCAAAGAGCGTCGTCGCCAGAAAAATCGTCGTGAAGGCGCGGATGAGGGGCAAGGGCAATATCAAAAGGTTGCAGCGGCGGAGAACACGCCAAGCGCGCTGCGTGTGATGCGTGAGCAAGGCCTTCGCTTTGAAGTGAACTTGACGGACTATCTAGACACGGGATTATTTCTTGATCATCGCACCACGCGCGACATGGTGCGCCAGCGTTGCAAAGGTTTGCGCGTGTTGAATTTGTTCGCCTACACCGGAAGTTTCACGTGCTACGCCATTGATGGCGGCGCCGTTGCAACCACCACCGTTGACATGAGCGCCACCTATCAAGCGTGGACGCTGCGCAATTTGCGCCTGAATGGATTTGATGTAAGCGACGCACACCGACTTGTAGAGGCTGATTGTTTGGCGTGGCTTGATCGCGGTCCAAAACCTGGCGAGCAGTACGACGTGATTGTGTGCGACCCGCCGACATTCTCAAATTCAAAGCGCATGGAGGCTTCCAGTTTTAGCGTTGACCGCGATTGGCCGGCGCTGATTGGCAGTTTGCCCAAGTGGCTTTCGCCGCAGGGAACCATTTGGTTTAGCAGTAATTCACGGCGTTTAGAGCTTGATGCGGCGCACTTGCCGCCGGACTTTGCGGCGCGCGGCATGAGCAAGCGCACGCACGCGTTTGAATTCCGCGAGGGGTGCGGTCATCAAGCGTGGTTGCTGGCGCGTCAAGCCACCTTTGATGAGTGGCAGGCGAAGCGCGGAAAATAAATTGCGTGGTTTGTTGCTTGCATGCAGAAAATGTTCTGCGCGCGTTCCAAAATTATTCTAGGTTGGGCGCAACGCAAGCGTAAAAATGAAAAGCGTCTTTCGCGGCGCGAATACAAATACAAACGGCATTTATTTTTTGTCAGGCTCAACTGGCGGAATCACATGCAGCAAAAATTCCGGATGATCTGGCAGCGTCACATACGGCTTGCTGTCGGGCTTGCCCGTCGCAATATCAAAGCGCAGAATTTCCTTGGTGAGGCGGCTTCCAACATAAAGCCACTTCGCGCTCACCACCAAAGCGGATGGCGCCTTGAGACCAGCCGTGCCGCGCGGAATAAACACGCTGCACAAACCGCTGTCCATATCAAGGCGCAACACTTGCTCGGTTTCATCATCGCCCACAAATAAACTTTTTCCGTCCTCGGTGAAAGTCACTTGAATTGGTTTCTTCAAGCCATTGGCCTCGCTCACAACAATCTTCACGCGCTCGCCTGTCTTGCGGTCGTAACTACTCACGCGCGAACCGTCACGATCGGCAACATATAAATAACCGTCGGGACCAAAACACATTCCTCGCACCGCGCTCAGACCCACGGGACTCACTTGCGAATTTGCAATGAATACGCCTGCTGGCAGATTGCCAAACCCCGCGAGCGAATCTGGATGCGGCAGCGGCGCGCCAGGAGTTGCCCGACCAAATCCTCCGTAACGTGTGACCGTGTTGGTGTCTTGATTGCTCACATACACATCGCCATCGGGCGACATTGCAATGGCGTAACTGTGAAGCATGGCGGGATTGGTTGGGCCTTGCTTGGCAAA
>CAIWNO010000367.1 GCA_903914045.1 uncultured bacterium
ATGGGCGAGAGCCAATCCGCGCTGATGAGTTGCGGAAAGTGCGCGCTGAGCATCATGAACAACACGGGAAACGTCATGTAGTGGTTGTGCATGGAGCGCGTCTTGGCTTGCTTGCCATATTTCAAATCATGCGGCTTGCCCGCAAGCAGCGCCGCCATGAATTTTTTCTGATTGCGAATGATGTGCACAAAAACATTCGCCGTCATACTGGTTCCAAGCATCACGCCTACTTGCAGAAACACCGCGCGACCGTTGAAATATTGATTCAAGAACACCGTGGCCGTCATCAGCAGCGCGAAGGTCAACAGCACGGCAAGCGCGGGAACTTCCTTCAGTTTGCTGCGCCAAATGGTGTCATACACCAGCCACCACGCAATGATTCCACCAACGCTCATGCCGATGGCGCCCCATCCTGTGAGCGTCGACTTTGACGAGTCAAGCAGTGGCGCGCCGCCGTTGATATAGAAAACCGAAATCAATAGCAACGTGCCGGTGATCCATGTTGTGTACGACTGCCACATGAACCAATGCAGCGGCGATGGAATGGCGCCGGGATTAATGACGCGCTTTTGTAAATGGAAAACACCGCCGCCATGCAACATGTCAAGGTGACCCAACAAGTCCTTGTCATTATTTTCATCGCCAGCTTTGGGCGCGATCAGGTTCAACTCCATCCACGTGAACAAAATGGAATTGCCAATCCACATGATGGAAGCCAACACATGCACAAAGCGAAAGATGACACTAAGCCAGCCAGCGATTTCAGATTCCATGAGTGATGATTAAGATAGCCGCTGAATCGCTGGATGTATTTTTTGGAAGGTTTGGTGCGGCGGGATCTTGAGTTGGAGATTGCGTTGACGTTGGAGCAGCGATCACGGGATCAGGATTTGCTGTTGGCGCATCGATTGGCTGGGATGTTGCCGCAGGATCTGTTTCAACTTCTGTCGCATCTGTTGGCGCGCTTGAAAACGGATCCGGCGCAATTGGCGCAACAATGGCCGGCGAATTTGCTGGCATGGGCGGAAAGTTCATGGGGGTTCTGGAATTATAAATGTTCCAGAATCCAACAACTGTTGCATACACAAACCACACCGAAACTGAAATCATTACAACTGGCGGCACCAACACCGCGAACACCGTGCGCCAGCGGGAAATTTTGTGAAGCGCGGCGAGGGCGGACACCATGGCCACGGCCATCCACACAATACTGATCAATGACAAATACGTTCCGCACACTGGAATCACACAAAGAATAAATGTGCCCGCGCAATATTGCGTGGCGCTTAGCGTGTGCCCGAGGGGGCGACGCGAACGACCGGTCATGCGAATCAGCCCATGCGTGATCAATCCCCACACAAGAAATAATAATTGCAGCGCAAGCACCAGACCAACAAAAAATGCAAATGCACTCAGCGCAGTAATCAATATTTGTCCACTCGCCATATTGAACGGACGGATACTTTTTATACGGAGCAAGAACCCAATCAAAAAAAATAAAATCCAATTTAAACTTTGGGAAATTAAACAGACAAACGAAAAACACATTGCGCCACGAAGGTCTCTCTTATCCGTCATGGTTGCGCCAATACGTGAAGGCGCACGCCGCAAATATCCAACTACGCGCCAGAACGCACGCCAACGACCAATCTGTCGGCGTTCGCTCCATACAAACTCCTCTTCCATGGCTTGCGTGCTAGTCATGCCGTCCGTTGGGCGCGCCCGCATTTGACCTAGTTCAATTGCGCTTTGGCAACCACTGCAAATGAATGCGTGCGGCGAAGCAAGCGATGCAATGTATGC
>CAIWNO010000368.1 GCA_903914045.1 uncultured bacterium
TACGACGCCATTATTGTGGACGAGGCGCATGAGCGCAGTTTGAACATTGACTTTCTGCTGGGCGCGCTGCGGCGCATTGTTGCGGCGCGAAAAGAGTTCAAGGTGATCTTGACCAGCGCCACATTTGAGGCCGATCGTTTTAGCGAGGCCTTTGGTGGTTGCCCCGTGATTCGCGTACCGGGGCGCGCGTTTCCAGTGGAGGTGCGTTGGCTTGATGTTGCGCCGGATGATCACGCTGATCCAATTGTGGTGGCCGACGCGATCGAAGAGTGTTTGCTGGAGGGGCCGGGCGATGTTCTTGCGTTTCTGCCCGGCGAGCGTGAGATTCTTGATGTTGCGCAAACGTTGCGTGGTCGCGCGGGCGCGCGTGATGTTGAAATTCTTCCGTTGTATGGACGCTTGGGTGACGCGCAACAAGACGAAGTGTTTGCGCCCGCAAAGACTCGCCGCGTGACGCTGGCCACCAATGTGGCCGAAAGTAGTTTGACCGTTCCAGGCGTGCGCTTTGTGGTTGACAGCGGCTTGGTGCGCATGAGTCGCTTCTCGCCCAAGTCGCGCATTGAACGATTGTTGGTGGAGCCGGCGAGCCAAGCTTCGCTTGAGCAACGTCGTGGTCGCGCGGGTCGCGTGGCCGCTGGAGTGTGCGTGCGCCTAGGAAGCTTGGAGGATTTTTCCGCACGCGCTGTGGCAACGCCGCCAGAAATTAAACGCACTTCGCTGGCTGGTGTCATTTTGCGCATGCGTGATTTGGGTTTGGGTGAGCCGTCAACATTTCCTTTTCTTGATCCGCCGGGTGCGCGCCAAATAGAAGAGGGCGAGCGCACGCTGTTTGAAATTGGCGCCACCGATAGGCATGGTCGCCTGAGCAGCGTGGGCAAGAAAATGTCGAAAATGCCGGTGGATCCGCGCGTTGCGCGCGTGGTGGTGGCGGGGCTGGAGCTGGATTGCGCCGCCGCGGCGATCACGGTTGCGGCGTTTCTTTCTGTGGCGGATCCGCGCGATCGGCCGGCGGATCAGGCGCAACGGGCGGATATCGCGCATCAAATGTACGCCGACAATGATGGCGACTTTATGTCGGCGTTGAAATTGTGGAGCGCATGGAAAGAGGCGCGCGACACGTTGGGTTCAAGCGCGCTGCGTCGTTGGTGCAAGGAACATTTTTTGTCGCAGCGGCGTTTACGCGAGTGGAGCGATGTGCGCCGCCAACTGGAGTGGTTTGTGCGCGATCGTTTGCGCGCCGAGGTTGGCAGCGACGCGGCGACACCGCCGGCGCGCGCAGTGCATGAGGCGGTGCTTGCAGGTTTTGCAACGCAGGTGGCCCATCGCCGCGAGGATGGTCAATACAAATTAAGCGACGGGCAAACATTCGCCATTCATCCAAGATCTAGTTTGGCGCGGCGTAATTGCGAATGGATTGTTGTGTCGGAAGTGGTGGACACGGGTAGGCGACTTGGCCGCTTGGCTGGAAAAGTTCAGCCAGCATGGATTGAGAAAATGGCGTCGCATTTGGTGAAGCGCTCTTTAAGCGAGCCGCATTACATACAGGACACGGGCCAGGTGGCGGCGTGGCAACGCGTAAGTTTTGGCGGCCTAGACCTCATTGCCCGTCGGCGAGTTCCATATGGTGTGGACCATCCGCAAGAGGCGCGCGTGCTTTTTGTGCGCTACGGTTTGGCCGAAGGCGGTCTTGGAGTGCAGGCTGATTTTTTGGCGCACAACCGCAAGATTGAGGAGCAGGTGAATTCAATCGCGCGCGCGCGGCGTCAAGCCAATTTGCTGGCCAACGCTGATCGCAAGTTTCAATTTTATGATTCGGTGGTGCCGCATGATATTTGTAATCGCGCTTCTTTTGAGAAGTGGCGCGCGGTGATCGAGCGGCGCAAGCCCGACATATTGCGCATGACGCAATCGGATTTTTTTGCGCAGCCACTGCCAGATTCGCACGAGGCACAGTGGCCGTTACAACTTGATGTTGGACGCCATGTGGCCAATGTGCAATACCAACATGAGCCTGGCGCCGACGCCGATGGAGTGAGCGTGCGCGTGCCACTACTTGAGTTGCCCGATTTGGATTGCGAACGGCTGGAGTGGCTTGTGCCTGGATTGATAGCGGAAAAAATAGAGGCGCTGATTCGCAGTTTGCCCAAGCGCGTGCGCGCGCGATTTCATCCAGTTGAGGCTGTTATTCAAGCGTTTTTGGAGCAGTACGCGGTTGGTTCTGGTTCGCTGTTGGAGTTGCTTGCGCGCGAGTTGAAGCGCGCCAGTGGACTGGAAGTACGCGTGGAAGATTTTGCGCTGGCCAATGTGCCCGCGCATTTCAGCGCGCGCATTGAGGTGATTGATAACGATGGCAGAGTGCTTGCAAGCAGCCGCGACGCGCCGGAACTGCTGAGGCGATTTGGCGCGCAAGCGGATCAAGCGCGCCGTGCGGTGATCGCGCGTACGACAAATGGATTGCCTATTGGAAAAGAATTTGCCTGGTGGATTGCGCCGTTGCCAGAAGTATTGCCCATGACCGTGAATATTTCTCATGACGCGGCGCAGGTTCGCGCGTGGGCGGCGCTTGAAGTGTGCCAACCTGGACAAAATCGCGGCGGCGTGCGCTTGCGGCAATTTCCCACGTTGCAAGAGGCGCATGAAAGTCAGTTACACGCGCTATGCGAATTAGTTCTGCAACTGAACCGCGGTGCCATTGAGCATCATTTGGAATTCCACGGTGAGTATGCGGCTATTGAATCCGTGGCGCGCCTGAGCGGCGATGCGTGGCAAAATCAGTTGCTTTCACGCATTGCGGAGCTTATTTTGTTGGAGGGCAAAGAGACACTTCCAACACGCCAAGAATTCAACGAGCAGATTGAGGGCGTGGACAAAAAAATTCTTGGCGCAACGCAGCGCGTTCTTCACGCTGTTGCGGGTTTGGCTGAGCAAGTGCGCGCGCTTGATTCTGAATTAAAGCGATCGTCACCAGCATCGTGGGCGCAGATTTTGCAAGAGGCAAAAATAGATCGCGACGATTTGCTGCGCCAAGACTGGATACAACGTATTCCCCTGAACTATTTGCTTGTGGCTTCAACGCTCATCAAGGCTCATCGCGCCCGTATTGTGCAACTTGAAGGCGCAGGGGTATTGCGTGCGCAACGCGAACAATTTGATTTGCTCTGGAAGCCGCGGTTGGCGCAGGAGCGACCAAAGCGTTGCGAGCACAAAGTGTGGACGCAATTGCAATGGAATGTTCGCTTAGCGCGAATGTTGCCGTGGGGCGCGGGTCAGGGTTTGACGCCGCCCATTCGCGAGCGCGATCTTGAGGCGCTTTGGCTTGGTTTCACGCGTTGAACAACGGCGCCAAAATTATTGCATCTGCAACAGAATCACGCTCATATCAGCGGCATCAATCACACCGTTGCCGTCAAGATCGCCTATGCCCATAAGCGGCTCGGTGTCGATCATATTGATCAAGATGGCCATGTCGCGCGCATCAATTTCGCTGTTGAGGTCAAGATCGCCGCGGCGCAGCTGACAAATGTCAGGTTCACCATTCAGATCAAGATCAATGGCGCAGAGAACGCCCGTGTCTTGCGTTACGACAGCATTTGAATCAGCAGTGACCTCCGTTTTTTCATTGGTGGTGACTTGCTCAAGAGTTGCGTCAGTGCTTGCAATGAACAAGTCAGAGGCAACCAGATTCTCAGTTTGCATGTCTTCACATTGTGCTTGAGCATCGGCGCGTTGAGCGACGGTTTGCAAATACAACTCCATTCCCATTGGAGCGGTGGCAAGATTTTCGGTGGCGGTGGAGTTGTTGGCTCCGTTGGTTGTTGTGTTCTTGCCTGAGTTGTTTGAACCCTTGCCAGATGCGACAACGCTGCCATCGCCATTGTTGTTTGTGTCACTTGGAGTATGTCCATCACCCGTGAATGAATTTGTATATGTGAAAGAGTTTGCCTTGATTGCCGTTCCGCCAGGCGTTGTCACTGAAACATCTTTCGCGCCAACTGTTCCAGCAGGCGTGAGAGCGGTTATGGAAGTTGAAGACACCACAATAACGCTTGTCGCGGCGACTCCGGCAATTTTCACAATGGTTGCGCCTGTCAAGTTGGTTCCAGTGATTGTGATCGCCGTTGAGCCTGCGGTAGAACCTGTGTTTGGATTCACAGAGGCAATTGTTGGTGCAGCAAAGTAAGTAAAGGCGCTTGATTTATTTGCGATTCCGCCAGGAGTTGTCAAGGAGACATCTTTGGCACCCACAGATCCAGCTGGTGTGACCGCGGTGACGGAAGTAGGAGAAAGAACAACAACATTGGTTGCTTCCAAGCCGCCAATAGTGACGCGGTTTGCGCTCGTGAAGTTGGTGCCGGTTATTGTGATTGCGGTTCCTGCTGCGAGTGGTCCAGAAATCGGACTCACAGTCACAATAGTGGGCGCAGCAAAGTACGTAAACGCATTTGTCTTGGTGGCTTTGCCTCCAACTGTTGTCACTGAAATATCTTTTAGACCTGCGGTTCCCACCGGTGTGATTGCGGAAATGGAATTACTAGACACCACAATAACACTGGTCGCAGCGGTGCCTCCAACAGTGACGCTGCTGGTGTTTGTAAAGTTAGTTCCTGTGATTGTGATCGGGGTTCCTGCTGTAAGTGGTCCCGAAATCGGGCTCACACTCACAATTGTTGGCGCAGCGACATAGGTAAATGCGCTCAACTTGATGACAGTTCCAGCAATAGTTGTCACAGAGACATCGGTAGAACCTACTGTTCCCGCTGGAGCAACAATACTTAATGACGTGGCTGAATTTACAACTAAGCTATTCGCCTCCAATCCGCCAATTTTGACTTTGCTTGCATTTGTCAAATTAGTTCCTGTGATTGTGATGGCGGTTCCTGCTGTGAGTGGGCCAGAAATCGGACTCAAAGATGTAATGGTTGGAGCTGCGACATATGTAAATGCGTTTGTCTTGATTACGGTTCCGCCGATTGTGGTCACTGAGATATTTTTGACTCCCACGGAACCTGCAGGCGTGCGCGCAGAAATGGAATAGTCAGAATGAACCACCACGTTGGTTGCAGGGACTCCGCCAACTAAGACGCTGCTTGTGCTAGTAAGGTTTGTTCCTGAGATTGTGATTGGGGTTCCCGCCAAAAGAAGTCCCGAAGGCGGGTCAACCATTGTAATTGTTGGTGCGGCAAAATAGGTAAACGCACTTGCTAAAGTCGCAGTTCCGCCGACTGTGGTTACAGAAACATCTTTCGCGCCAGCGCTGCCAGCAGGCACCTTTGCTGTAATTGATGTTGAAGAAACTACAAAAATATTTGTTGCAGCAACGCCGTCAACTTTAACGCTGTTTGCGCCAGCGAAATTTTTGCCCGTGATCGATATCTCGGTTCCAGCAGTGAGTGGACCAGATAAAGGGCTTACCGATGTAATGGTTGGAGCCGCGAGATATGTAAACGCGCTCGACTTAGTCGCGGTTCCGCCAATAGTTGTCACGGAGATGGTCTGCGCCCCAGCCTTGCCAGCAGGAGTGACAGCGGTGATGGTATTTGCCGATGTCACGACAACGTTTGTTGCATTGGTGCCACCAACTAGAACATTGGTTGCACCAATGAAGTTCGTTCCCGTGATCGTGATTGCAGTTCCTGCAACAAGGGGGCCAGAAAATGGACTCGCCGAAACAATAGTTGGCGCTTCAACATATGTAAATGCATTTGTCTTGGTACCGGTTCCACCAGGGGTCGTCACCGAAACAGATTTTGCGCCTGCAGTTCCAGCGGGCGTTACAGCGGTTAGGGAGGTTGTGCTTGTCACAACAACGGCTGTTGCGACCACGCCATCAATCAGTACTTTGCTTGCGCCAGAGAAACTAGTTCCCGTGATCGTAATAGCGGTCCCTCTTTTGAGTGGTCCAGAAATTGGACCCACAGACGAAATGGTTGGAATTTCCGCATAAGTAAACGCACTTGCTTCAGTCGACGTGCCGCCGACTGTTGTCACTGAAACATCTTTCGAACCAACGCTTCCAGCAGGCGTGACAGCGGTGATTGAAGTGGATGACACAACAACGACATTGGTCGCAGCCACTCCGGCAACGGTGACGCTACTTGCGCCCGTAAAGCCAGTTCCCTTAATGGAGATAGTTGTCGACCCTGTGAGCGGCCCAGAAGTTGGACTCACGGAAGTAATGGCTGAAGCGCTGACATAAGTAAATGCCTGAGTTTTTGTTGCGGTTCCACCAATTGTGGTTACCAAGATATTTTGTGAGCCAGCTTTTCCAGCGGGCGAGACAGCAGTTATAGAAGTGTCAGATTTCACAATCACATTTGTGGCAGCGACTCCGCCAATTTTCACGCTGCTTGCGCCATTGAAATTTAGTCCAGTAATCGTGATCGCTGTTCCCGCTGTCAGTGGCCCAGAAACTGGACTTATGGAGGAAATAACTGGAGCGGCGACATAAGTAAATCCACTTGTAGCAGTTCCGCCTGCAGTTGTGACAGCAATCGTTTTTGCACCCACGGATCCAGCAGGTGTCTTTGCAGTGATAGAAGTATCAGATGCAATAACAACACTGGTCGCCGCGATTCCACCAACGGTGACACTATTGGCGCCGGTGAAATTAGTTCCAGTGATTGAGATTGCAGTTCCCGCTGCCAGCAATCCAGAGGGTGGATCAACCAACGTAATCGTTGGCGCAGCAACATATGTAAATGCGCCCCCAACGGTTTCGGTTCCACCAGGAGTTGTCACGGAGACCGCTTGCGAGCCTGCGATTCCACTAGGAGTAACAGCAGTCATAGAAGTTGACGAAATCACATTAAGAGTTGTTGCAGCAACGCCGCCAAAAGTGACAAGATTTGCCCCAGTTAAGTTGGTGCCGGTGATCGTGACCGTAGTTCCAGCTGTAAGCGGACCAAATGTTGGACTCATTAAGCGAATTGTTGGCGCCGCAACATATGTAAATGCATTGGTCTTTGTGATTGGTCCGCCGACTACTGTTGTCACTGAGACTTCTTTTGCACCAGCCGTATTCGCTGGTGTTTTTGCTGTAATTGAAGTTGAGGAGACCACAACAACATTCGTCGCCGCTATCCCGCCAATCAAGACTTTACTTGCGTCAGTTAAATTAGTTCCGGTGATCGTGATCGTGGTTCCTGCTGTGAGTGGTCCTGAAGTCGGAGTCACGGAAGTAATTGATGGCGGAGCGATATAGGCGAAGGAATTCTGTTTCGAACCTATTCCGCCGATGGTTGTGACTGAGACATCTTTCGAACCAACGCTTCCAGCAGGTGTGACAGCGGTTAGAGAATTAGTAGATGTGACAATAATACTGGTCGCCGCTATACCGCCGACAAAGACGCTGCTTGCGCCGGTCAAGTTTGTTCCGGTGATCGTGATTGCAGTTCCCGCGGTAAGCGGACCAGAAATTGGGCTAACCGATGTAATTGTTGGTGCCTCAATATATGTAAATGCGTTCGGCAGTGTTGTAGTCCCGCCGACTGTTGTGAGCGCTACATCTTTTGCACCTGCTACAGAATTTGCTGGAGCAATCGTAGTAACTGAAGTCCCACTGACAACAACAATGTTCGTGGTTGCGACTCCGCCGATGGTGATGATGCTTGCACCCGTCAAATTACTCCCCTTGATTGTGATCAAGGTTCCTGCTGTCAGTGGACCAGAACCTGGAGAGACTGAGGTTATTGTTGGCGGTGCAACAAATGCGCTGGCATTGGTTGCAGTTGCGCCAATGGTCAATGCAAGAGCCAAAATCATTCCCAGCAAGTTTTTCGAATTTGTAAAGATGGCGTTCATATTTTTTCTTTCTTCAATGATTCCAAAGGACTGCCCGAAAGTCCCACTGCAAGCTGGGCGTGTATGAATTCATCCTAACGGAATTGCATAGGCAATTACAAGAAATCATTGAACAATTGGATTAATTCGCAATGATGTTGATGAGATTGAAACCAAAGTCCAATATCCCACAGGGCTGCGCTTTCAATGAATGGAGATAGGGCACTTTCTTGGGTTTATTTTGCTTAAAAGATCATCTAAAGCGTGTTCAGCCAACGCTCAGGCACTTTGTTTCCATTGGGCTCAGTTCATTCCGTTTGTGAAAGTCAACTTGGATATTTTGCGACAACCAGCAAGACTGACACCGCCATGCATTTGACGGCAAGTTGCGCAGTTGTCTGATTGTGATTCGCCGCATTGTGAACATGCGATTACTGATTGGGCTTCTTGGCGTTGTGAATCATCGCGCGTAATTTTGTGTTCTCACGGCGCGTGGCTTCAATATCAAATGTTTGGTAGGCGCACAGCATGCGCAGGGCGTCGATCGCTTCGCGCGCTTGAATTTGTTGTTGCGGCGCAACGTCATGCGCGCCCAAGCAAGTGGTGTAGAGCGAGTCGATCATTTCCTTCATTTTGTTTTCCATCGAATTGTTTTTCATACAGCACCCTCCGCCATGA
>CAIWNO010000369.1 GCA_903914045.1 uncultured bacterium
GAAGTGCGCGGCCGCGACGGCGAGCATTACTGGATGATTGATCGCGAAGGAAAGTTGCGTGATTTGCCCAGCGACATGCCGTGGCCAACATGGGTTCAATCGCCGCGCGGTGGTTTGCTTGTGGATATGGCGGAGGCCGTGAGTCAAGGCTTGAACGATGAATGGAAGTGGAGCCGCGCAGATGCGCAACTTGAAAGCGCGTCGTCAAAGGCGGGCGATCATTTAATTGCCACGCGCGTGAAGAACAAACCCATGGAGCCCAAAAAGATTGATGTGCGCATTAACCAAGCGACTGGTCTTGCGACGCACATTGAAATGTCGTGGCCAGAAAATGCGCAACCACCGCGTCGCATGGATGGTGATGGCGCGATGAACGGCGATGGTCCGCGCGGTCCGGGCGCGATGAATGGTGAAGGTCGTCCGCCGCGCCGCATGGATGGTGATGGCGCGATGAACGGTGATGGTCTGCGCGGTCCAAGCGCGATGAACGGCGAAGGTCGTCCGCCGCGTCGCATGGAGGGTGAAGGCGCGATGAATGGTGATGGTCCACGCGGTCCAGGCGCGATGAATGGTGAAGGCCCAATGAAGGGACCAAAGCCATCGGTACCAATGGGCCCGCCAAGCAAAATGACGCTTATTGTCGAGCCGCCAATCACATTTGACGCGGCGTGGTTCACTCCAGAAAAACAACTTTCCATCAATGGAAAATAAACGACCACTTCTATGGTGCATGTTCGCGGCGGCGTTTCTATCGCTCATGATGAAAGCGTCGGCGCACTCGCCCACAAAAATAGAAATGCTCACGGTGCCCGCAGGTTCGTACATGATGAGCCCGTTGGATTTTGGCACGCAACAATTTGAGTCAGACGGAACAACCGTGCGCCCAAGCATGAACGTTGTATTTGAAAAACCATTTCTGCTTGCGCGCACCGAAGTCACGCAAGCGCAATTTGTGGCCGCGCTTGGCCGCAATCCTTCGCTGCATGTCAAGGGCAACGACACCGGACACTTGCCAGTTGAAAATGTGTGCTTCTATGATGCCGTTGAATATTGCAACGCGCTTTCCAAAATGGAAAACCTTCCGCCGCGCTACACGTTGGAGCGCGTCACGCGCGGCGCCGACGGCGTGATTTCATTTGCAATAGTGAAAGATGTTGGCGGCGCCGGCTATCGATTGCCCACGGAATCGCAGTGGGAATACGCGGCGCGCGCCGGTTCAACCGCGGGCTGGAGCCACGGCGACGACGAATCGCTTGTGGGAAAATATGCGTGGTGGAAAGCGGAGGCGGGCGGCGAGAGCAAGTCCGTTGCCACCAAACTTCCAAACGCTTGGGGCTTTCACGACATGGCCGGCAATGTGTGGGAGTGGTGCTGGAATCCAGATTCCAAAGTTGGCGCCGCGCAACCCATGCGCGGCGGAAGTTGGTTTAACTGCGCAACATGTTGCCGCAACACTGGTCGATGCGTGAGCGAGCCCACTTCACGCGAAGGCGCGGTTGGATTTCGCGTGGCGCGCGATGCGGACATAAATACATCGCAGATGAAATAGATCACCACGCTTTTGCTGGCGCAATGAAGGCGTGGTAAACATTTTCAGCGCAACGCATTGCGCGTCGCAACACAATCTCCGCCACTCGTGCGCATACAAACCCACCACAGGGTCGCGGCGGATTTGCCCTATAGTGTGGGGCTGTCATGCTTCCTAAACTCGCCATCATTGGTCGCCCAAACGTGGGCAAAA
>CAIWNO010000370.1 GCA_903914045.1 uncultured bacterium
GCGTGAATCTTGGCTTGACCAACCGCGCCATCACACATGATCTTGCGTCGCGCCACGCGCTTGCCGCGCAACTTCGGCTCAACACAATTGACATTATGTTTGTTCCGCATCCACTGGACGCGCACCCCGATCATGTGGCGTTGACAAAAATTTCTGTTGACGCGCGCTTTGACGCCAAGTTGACCAAGTGCGCAATTCCTGGCCAGGCGCACCACCCGCGGCGTCTGTACCACTATTTCTGCACGCACCTGAAGCATGTTCCGCAGCCAGATTTCATAGTGGATTGCGCGGGATTTGCGCAGAAAAAAATGCAAGCTATTGCCGCCTATAAGAGCCAGTTTCAAGCCAACGCCAAGAATCATTCCATTCCAAACTGGGTTGAATCCATGGGGCGTTTCTATGGCAGCCGCATCAACTCTGAATTTGGCGAGCCCATCACCTCACCAGAGTGCGTGGGCGTGCGTGACATTGCGGCGCTGTTGCCGTAATTGTCGCATGGACGCACGTTCATTGTTCAACTAAGCTTGCGCACAATGTCTACCAAGGTTTGCGCCACATGCGACCGCTGCGCCGCGGTGAGCTCGCCAAAAATTGGCAGAGCGATTGTTTCTTTGGCGGCGCGCTCCGCATGTGGAAACACGCCCGGGCGGTAGCCCAAGTTGGCGTAGCACTCTTGCTGATGCAGCGACAGCGGATAATAAATCTCAGTTCCAATTTTGCGCTTGGTCATTTCATCGCGCACTTGATCGCGAATGGCGCCAGGCACGCGCACAACATATTGATTGTAAATGTGGCGGCCCTTGTTCAGCGCGGGATAGCGAAGCGCCAGTCCGCCCGCGTCCACCGCGGTGCGGCTATCAGTGGCGCCGGCGTCCTTGAAGAAGGTGTCGTACCACGCGGCGTTCTTCTGGCGCGCCGCGCCCCAAGCGTCCAAATGACGCAATTTCACGGACAAAACCGCTGCTTGCAGCGCGTCCAAGCGGCTGTTCATTCCAATTTCCTTGTGGAAATACTTTGGCTCCATGCCGTGATTGCGCAAACGCTTCATGCATGCGCCTAATTCATCATTGTTGGTGGCAATGATTCCGCCGTCGCCAAAGCCGCCTAAATTTTTACTTGGAAAGAAACTGTACGTACCAATGTCGCCGCGCGAACCAACACGCACTCCGCGATGATCCTCGGTACCAATAGCCTGCGCGCAATCCTCTATCACCGCAACCTTATGGTTCTTGGCGATGGCCAAAACAGAATCCAAGTCCGCGGCCTGACCAAACAAGTGCACTGGAATAATCGCCTTGACTTTCTTGCAGCACCCAAACGCCTCCTCCAAACTCTTGGGGCAAATGTTGTACGTGGCGGGATCAATGTCAACCATGATCGGCTGCGCGCCCAAACGCGAAACACTTCCCGCCGTGGCGAAGAATGTGTAGGTGGGCATGACCACCTCGTCGCCTGGACCAACGCCAATCGCTTGCAAGGCCAACACAATGGCGTCGGAACCATTGGCGCAACCAATCGCGTGCTTGCAAGAGCAATACGCCGCGATTTCTTTTTCCAACTGATCAATCTTTGGACCGCCAATAAAGTATTGGCTCTCAATCACCTCGTGCACCACGGGTTCAATTTCATCGCGAATCGTGGCGTATTGCGCCTTTAAATCAAGAAGCGGAACGTTGATGTCGGTGGCTTGGGCTGTAAGCATTTCGCAAGTGTAGTGCGCAAGCGCGCAATCGACAAAGCGCGCAAGAGGGTAAAGCGCCGCGTCCACTGGCGCGATTTTTTAGCGGCCCGTGCTGCCAAAACCACCCGCGCCACGCGCCGTGTCCGAAAGTTGCTCAACTTCGTGGCACTGCGCGCGCGCCACCGGCGCAATGACCAGTTGCGCAATGCGCATTCCATGCGTCACGGTGAAGGCCACACGACTGAGATTGATCAGCGGCACCTGCACTTCGCCGCGGTAATCAGAGTCAATGGTTCCCGGCGAATTCGGGATACCAATTCCGTGATTGGTGGCAAGGCCGCTGCGCGGACGAACTTGACCTTCCCAACCAACGGGCAACGCCATGGCAAAGCCGCAAGAAATTTTGGCAATGTCACCGGCGCCAATCACCATATCTTTTTCCAGGCACGCGCATAGATCCATACCCGCGGCGTGCGCACTGTGATAGTTAGGCAGCGTGGCCGCGGGATGAATGCGCTTCAGTTGCAGAATGATATTTGCCGCGTCGTGTGCCACATCAGCAGAGTAGCGTCAGAGTATTTTAAGCATGCGGCTATTTCGCGGCCTTGGATTTTTTTTCTTGCGCCGCAACCTTATTGGCCGCGCGCTTGGTGGCCTTCACGCCCTTCTTCAATTCGGCAATGGTTTGCGCCACTTCTTGAGCGTGACCCTCAGGTTTTACCTTGTCCCAACGAGCGGCCACGGTGCCATCAGGTGAAATTAAAAAAGTGGTTCGAACCACGCCCATGTACGGTTTTCCATACATTATTTTTCGCTGCCACACACCTAATTTCATGGCAAATGGCGCGCGTCCCAATTTATCCGGCGTATCCACGATCAAACGAAATCCCAAGGAAAATTTATCAGCAAACTTTTTGTGGCTATCGGCACTGTCGCTGCTCACGCCAAAAATTTCCGCGTCCAGTTTGTCAAATGTCTTGGAGAGGTCGCGAAATTCGCAAGCTTCCATGGTGCAGCCTGGCGTGTCGTCGCGCGGATAAAAATAAATCACGCTGTAGCGACCCTTCAGATCGCTTGAACCGAACGACTTGCCCATTGAATCCTTCAACAGAAATGCAGGGATCTTTGCACCAACTTTTAACAGCGGCATAGAAACAACCTTTCGGGACAAGCAGAGAAAATTTCAACTATCACGGCGATAGTCAAGTTCAGGTCGACGGGAACCCTGCGCTGCAAGCTCAGGTGTGCGCCAACATCCAATCCAACGCCCCGGTTCAATTTCATGCAGGCAATACGGCTCGCGCTCAGACTCAAGCCGCGGCCGCGCTTCTTTGGGAAGTCCTGGCCACCACGGAATCACGCCACGCTCAGCGCCTGGCAGTTTCCGAAATTCGGCGGGATTTCCAGTGACCTCCTCAACTGTAGTCAATCTGCGCAATCGATGCTGCAAGCCTGGAATGCTGGAGAAAAGCCCGCGCGTATAGGGATGCATGGGTCGATCAAATAGCTCAAAGACCTGCGCATATTCCACAACTCTGCCGCCGTACATCACGCACACAACATCCGCGTTCTCCGCCACCACGCCAAGATTGTGCGTGATCAACATAATGGCCATGCCGCGTGAGCGTTGCAGATCGCGCAGCAGTTCCAGAATTTGCGCTTGAATGGTCACGTCAAGCGCGGTGGTTGGCTCGTCCGCCAGCAACACCGTCGGTTGACACACCAGCGCCATGGCAATCATCACGCGTTGGCGCATGCCGCCAGAAAATCGGTGCGGATATTCATCAAGCAACTCGCTCTTGCCGCGCTTAAGCGCCATGGCGTCGCTTTTAAATCGCTCCTTCAGGCGGTTGTAAATTCCAACCGTCTCCAGTGAATCAATCGCGCGTTCAATCGCTTCTTCCACCGTCACTTTTTGATGCAACAAAATCGCCTCAAGAATTTGATCGCCGATGGTGTAGACCGGATTCAAACTTGTCATGGGCTCTTGAAAAATCATGGCCACACGACCGCCGCGCACGCTTAACATTTGCTGCTCTGAAAGCGAAAGCAAGTCCGTGCCCTCCAATAAAATAGTTCCGCGGTCAACGCGTCCAGGTGGCGATGGAACAAGTTGCATGGTGCTGAGCGCGGTCACGCTTTTTCCGCAACCCGATTCACCCACAACTGCCAATGTTTGCTGCGGAAATACGCTCATACTTACGCCAGCCACGGCCTGAATGCGCGGCGCGCCGGGATTGCTGGCGTTGTCAAAACTCACCGCCAAGTCCGCTACTTCAAGCACGGGCTTGGTCAACAATTTTCCTTCGGCGCGAGTTTGAACCGATGCGTGAATTTCTGCCATTAGTGGGCCGCCTTGCGAAGTTTGGGATCGATCGCGTCGCGCAGAGCTTCGCCAAGCATATTGTAACTCAACACGCTCAAGAAAATAGCGAGTCCAGGAAACACCGCCAGCCACCATACAAATGTTCCCGTGCTCGCCGTGGCGCTTGACAGCAATTTGCCCCAACTGGCTTGTCCATCAGGGCCAAGTCCTAAGTAACTCAGCGTGGCTTCAATGCTAATTGCGGCGGCAATTGAAAAACTGGCGTCAACCAACACGGGCGTGACGCCGTTGGGCAACATGTGGCGGAACAAAATAGCGCGCAGCGGCAAGCCCACCGCTTGCGCGGCTTGCACAAATTCTTGTTTGCGAAGTTTCATAAACTCCGCGCGCGTGAAGCGCGCCGCGCCTGTCCAGGAGAACATTCCAATGATGGCCATCATCATGTAGGTGTTGCGCGGCAACACGCCGGCGGCAACGATCAGCAAGAACAACACCGGCACCGCCATGAAAATTTCCACAATGCGGAACAGCAATAAGTCAATCCAGCCGCCGAAATACCCCATGATTGCGCCAATGGTCACGCCGATCAACACCGAGAGTCCGGTGGAAACCAAGCCAATGGAAATGGACAAACGGCACGCCCACAACATTTGCGCCAACACGTCGCCACCAAGCGCGTCGGTTCCCATGATAAAAAATCTTTTTCCAAATGGCGTGCCTTTCCAACTTTCTAGATTGGGCAACTCCTCCACCATGGCGCCCGGCGGCGCGGCAACCATGTCGCTGCGCGTGTAGAGCGGCGACCACGGAATGGGCGCCCACACGCAGCGTATTTTTCCGGAGGCTTCGTTGTCCATGTAGCGCTCATAGTTAATTAATGTTGCGCCGCCCGCGGTCACGGAAATAGTTCCGCTGATAGCGGCCACGACAAGCGCGCTTGCCACGCGTTTCCAAAGTGAATCAACAGATGGAATCCACGCCGCAACGCAAGCGGCGCCAAGCGAAATAACCGCGGCAATGGGCCAGCCGCCATTGTTGCCACGCGCGATTTCTTTCAACCACGGCGCGCGCAAAGATTCGCTGGCCCATTCAATAAGCATCGGCGCCAACACCACAATCACGCCCGCTTGAATGGCCGCAACCACAAACATGCCCGTTCGTTGTGAGCGCGTGAGCGAGCGTGGACCAATTAAAATCCACGGCGCGCCCACAAACACGCCCAGCAATAAAAGCCAATCTGTAGCCGTTAAATTGGCTAAAAGCGGCCACGATCGGCTGGTCACTTCGCCACCTGCGCCAATCTGTTCAATCATCCACGGATGCGAATTTGCGATCAGCGGCGCGAAGATGGCGAAGAAGGCGATCAAAGAAATCCAGAACAAGCCAAAGCGCGCGCCATTGCGCTTCAGTACGCGGCCCCACGCATCTGCCCAGAAACCTTTGGCGCGTGTTTGTCCAACGCCACGCATGGCGTCGATGCCGGAAATCATGGTTGGCGCTTCTTGATTGATCTCACTCATAACTCACCCGTGGATCCGCGACCGCGTAGAGAATGTCGGCCAACAACAACGCGAACACATTCACCGCGGCAATCATGAGCGTGTCGGCCAAAATTAAATCGCGATCGTTGTTTGAAATGGCGTCAAGAATAAGGCTGCCCATGCCAGGCACGCTGAAGATGCGCTCCACCACAACACTGCCGCCCAACATGGCGGGAAAAATTCCAACGAACATGGTGATCAGTGGCAACAAACTATTTCGAAACACGTGGCGCACCACCACATCATTGCGCGCCACGCCTTTGGCTTTGGCGGTGCGCACATAATCGGCGCTGAGATTGTCCAACATGCTGGCGCGCGTCTGCTTGGAAAGAATGGCGAAGGAGCCGTAGGTCAAGCACAACACCGGAAGCGCGATGTGCCACACCAAATCAAGAAGCCAGCCGCAATGCCACGCGCCCGCAAGATTGGTGCTAGGCAAAAAAGCCATTGTGTCCGCGGTGGTGTCGTGCAAACCACTCACCGGAAATAATCCAAGGTATTGATTATTTGCAAGGAAACCGATCGCAAAAACACCGGCAAGAACAGTTGGAATGGAATACAGCGACAAGTACAGAACGCCCGTGAGCGTGTCGAACCAACTTCCTCGGCGCACGCTTGCGATGACGCCTGTGGGAACCGCGATGAAATATGAAATTGGAAACGCGATCAAATTAATCAGCAGCGTCACGGGCAACGCCTCAATGATCAAATCCCACACTGGTCGATTCTTGGAGAACGCCACGCCAAAGTCGGAGGTGTCAAGCGAAACAAGATTTGGAATAATTGGAAATCCACTTTTTGGATATGGCCCCGCCATGAATGCGATGGTGGCGCGCTGACGAGTCTCTTCCGCGAGCGCCCACTTGGCGTCCATGGACTGTGCGGCGTCAAACAATTTAACGCGCGCAAGTGCAAGCTGCGCAACGTGCTGCGCTGCAACGGAAGGAGCCACCAGATTTTTCTCCCCGTTCTTGCTTGACGCAACTTTGGCTGGCGCGGCGCCAGAACTTGCGGAGATATTTTCAGACTGGGCTTTTGCGGCCGCCGCTTGCGCTGCATCAAGCACACTTAAAACATCCGCAAAGTCATTGGGCTTGGCACCCCCCTTGCCATCAAGGCGACCAACAAGCGGCTCACCAACCGCGCGCGCCACATCCGCCAATGCGTCGCGAAACAAACGCACCGAACCAACATAACTACGACGCGCGCCCTCGGCATCTCGCTGAAGCGCTTTAAACTCGGCAATTTGGCTCTCATCTGTGCTTGGCGTAAACACCACGCTTGGCATGGCTGGCGGTGGAAACACCTGCGGCAACGATGGCGCAGGAATGGGCCGCGGCACACTCACGCGCTCGCCGCCAGGCATGCGCAAATCACGCGTGCCAAATTTAATCGGCGAAATACTGCTCAACCATTTTGCATATTGCACAATCACTGGATCGCTTAATCCGTAGCGATCTTCCAAATACGCTTGCTGTTGCGCGATGCCCGTTGTGTTGCCTTGGCCCCCAGCCGCTTGCATGGATGCGCCAATTCCAC
>CAIWNO010000371.1 GCA_903914045.1 uncultured bacterium
GCGTGGCAGACCTTTGGCCGCATTTATGATTTGTTCCCGCAATCCGAGCGCGATCAAATTTGCAAGCTTTTAGCCTTCAATTTGCGCGCCATCATCTACCAAAAGTTGCTGCCCACGCTGCACGAAAACATTGCGCGACTTCCCGCGCTGGAAATTTTAATCAACACGCCCGTGGTGCAAAAATATATTTTGGAGCGCCGCGAAGGCGAGTTGCTTGACATCATGCGCCAAAGTTCCTCCGAAGGAATGATGGACTTCACATCAAGCCTGGTGAAATTGGTCGAGGGCGAATGGGTGCACACCAATGTCGCGTTGCAAGCGACGCCAAAGCCAGAGGAACTGAAGATGCGCTTGAAGGGCATTTCATAAGGCACCATGAATTCAATGTCATTTCTTCTTGCTCAAAATGTCTCCAGCGAATTTCTACTTGATCCCATCAAGCCTGTGATTCTTTTCGCGACCGCCATGGCGGGCTGCGCGTTCATATCCGCCTTCGTCTCCGATGTCCGCAAATGTGGGTTGCCCTCGTTCCAATGGCATGGCATTTTAATTGGCGGAATTACCCTGGCGTTTTTCGCCGGCATTCTTATTCCAACATTTTGGATTAGTTGGCCCATGCAACTTATTCTTACGGCGGCAACCATTGGCATGTATTGGAAAGCTCGCAACGCCGCGGTACCGGAAAAATTAAAATTCATCATTGGTGGGGACAAGGTTCGCGCATTCTTCAAGAAGCGCGGCAAGGTGAAAGCGCAGGCTGGAGCCACGCTTTCTTTCAAGGACTCCAATAAAAAAGATCGACTAAATCCCCCAAAAAATGACCCAAAGTTGCCAGCGTTTCTCGCCGCCGACACTCTGCTGAGCAAGGCCATTCTTCGGCGAGCTTCCCGCATTGATCTTGTCGCCAAGCCCGATGGCGTGAGCGCAGGAATGACCGTGGACGGTGTTCGCAGCAAAGTGGACGCAACCACACCAGAAATCACCATGGCCATGATTGATTTTATGAAGGACCTGTGCGGACTTGATCCGAAGGAAATGCGCAAACGCCAAACAGGAACTTTCTTCGTCATCAATGATGAGGTTGTCATTCCACTCACGTTTTCCATAGCGGGGTCATCCGCTGGGCAACAATTGCGCATTGAAATCGACCGAGCTAAAAACATCTCGCGCACCATCGCGCAGGTGGGGTTCTTGCCTGCGCAGGAAAAGACGATCAACTCGCTCATGGAAATGGAAAATCGCGGCGGAGTTGTGCTGGTATGCGCGGCGCCTGGACAAGGTTTAACTTCCACATGCCTGGCCCTGCTCTCTGGACACGACGCATTCACCGCCGCGGTCAAGACTTTGGAAAAGAATCTTGTCCATCGACTTGATGGCATCGACCATCAAGTGTGGGCTTCAGTTCCAGGCGGAGTTGATTATCCAAAGCAATTGCAATCCATCATTCGACGCAGTCCCGATGTGGTGTATGTCGAAGACATTTCCGATATCGGCTCGGGCACTCTTATCGCCTCGCCAAACAATAGTGAAATTCGTTTCTACATCGCCGTGCCCGCTGACGGTGTCTCTGCGTGCGTGAGTGAATGGTTCAAATCCGTGGGAAATGTCATTTTAGCGGCGCAACCGCTTCGCATGGTGATTGCACAAAAACTGTGCCGCAAATTATGCATCGCCTGCCGCGTTGGCTATCAACCTTCGCCAGAGCAGGCTAAAAAACTAAATATTGCCGCTGGCAAACAAGTGGAATTGTTCAAGGCGAGTGGCAAGGTGCAGACTAAAAATAAAATTATTGACTGCCCCATGTGCAACGGAACTGGATATCTCGGCCAAACTATTATCAGCGAAGTTTTTGTCATTGATGCCGAGGCGCGCGCGTTCTTGGCTCCCAAAGGCGACTTCAAAAGCGCGTACAACTCCTCACGCATGAAATACAAATTGCCTGGCTTGCAAGAAGCCGCTTTATTGCGCGTGCGTGATGGAACCACAAGCCTTGAGGAAGTCATTCGCGTGTTGTCACCGGCAACCAAACCTACGGCTCCGACAACGACGGCCCCCGGCGCGGCCACTGCGGCGAAACCAACAACAGCAACAACCGCTTCCACGCCCAACGCAAAAATATCCTCCACAAAGCCGTTGGTCCCTGGCACCAAACCAACCACGCCACTCACAAAGCCCCCAACCAAGCCCAAGACCTAAATCATGACGTTATCCATTCTTGTTGCGATTCTTGTCCTTCTTATTGCCTACTGGTGGTCCAACCAAGGTGTCTTTGACGCGTTCATTCAATTCGCATGCGTGGTCATCGCAGGCGTTCTGGCTTTCGCGTTGTGGGAACCTGTCACCATTGGATTTCTGCTTTCGGGCGGCGCCTTTGACAATTTCGCCTGGGGCATTAGTTTGGGTGGCTTGTTTCTCGGATTGCTGTTCGCGCTTCGATTCCTGATGGATTGGTTCACTTTGAAACGCCCAAGTCTTCCGCGTTGGGCCAATTTATCTTTTGGCGCGGTGCTTGGATTGCTCAGCGGCATTCTGACCATGGGTATCACCTTGATCGCCATTGGCCATGTTTCGACATCAACTGAGTTGTTGGGCTATAACGGTTGGATACGCGATTCAACAGGTCGACCAACACAGTCCGATCCAAACTCTCCGCCAACACTTGTCATGGGATTCACGCAGGGTTTCTTCAATATGCTTTCAGCGGGCAGTTGCGCTCCACTGATTGGCAACGCCTCATTGGCTTCCTATAGACCCAACGTAGCGCAAGATGGTGGAAGTTTATTCAGGGATTCCATTCAAGCGGGCAAAGGCAATTCCGCGATCCGCGCCAATGGTTTTATTATTGAAGGTTTTTATTATGACCCGAAATATTCCATGCGCTCATCCGGAATTGGAGCGTACGCGGTGTTGTTGACATTCAACAAGGAATCATTCGATCCAGGCGGTTCCTTCAGCATGTCCGCTTCGCAGGCGCGCTTGATCGCCCCCGCTCCAAGTGGAGTCATAGCCGAGTTTCCAGTGGAATTTAGTCAAGAAAAAACCGTCGACTCCTCAATGTCCATGGTTCGATATTCATTCAACACGTCCGAGAGTTACGCCACGCTTGAAAATGCCAGAGATAACGGAAAAATTTGCCTGGTCTTCTCGGCCAAATCATTTCAAAATGAAAAGCCCACCATGCTCATGATCAAGGGAATTCGCATTATGTTGCCGACCGTGAATCCTGACACATTGGCGCTTGGGCGCGCGCTTGAGAATGCGGGTCAACTCACCACGATTGCGCCAGACGACACCGCTCCAAGCATTCCATCTAGTGAACTTCGATTGGATTCGTCCATTAGTGGAATGCTGCTGAGCAAAAATGGCCTGCCTGGTACTTTGCAGGAAACAGGCGGAAGCCTTTTCACGGGAGCGGCCAGAAAAATCACTAAAAATAGTTTGGCCAAAGGCGATGTCCGAACGCTGTTCGAAGATCAAGGCCAGAAAATTGTCAAACTGACCGTGTCACGGGACTCGACGGCTGATTTATATAATGTTGATAAAACCCGCAAAATTGCGCTAAAAATTGGCGATGATGGGGTTCCAATTTTAGTCGACACCAAATGGAATTTCTACCAGCCGTACGGCTACATTTGGATCAACAGCGCGACGGATGAATACGACATTTATCTTGAGCCACCCAAGGACGGTTTCACCGTGAAGCAATTCAAAGTGGCTGAAAATTTGGGCGGCATTGACGTGCTGTACAAACTTCCAATTGGTATTGAAATTCAAATGGTCATCTTGCGCGATCCGCGCAAGCCATTGGCCACCGCAAAAATTCTTGGAACAGCCAATTTAAAAATCGAAGGCAAGGTTGCTCCCAAAGACGACGGCAAATCAACCAACGCCGGAAAAATTGATGGTGGCGCAGCAGCCATCGATGATCACACCAAGAATATGGACGAGCCAAAGTAACCCTCTGAGTTGCTTCTTTCCCATCGAACCATGATGCCAATTTTATTTTGATGTGGTCGTGACTTCGTTCGCGTTGCTATTGAGCCACCGCTCCACCCAGTGAATGTCGAAGTCCGCGTTCTGGAATTCCGTGTTGTCCATGATGCGCTTGTGCAGCGAGATGGTGGTGGGCAGCGGACCAATCTTGAATTCATTCAGCGCTTGGCGCATGCGCGCAATGGCGGCGGCGCGCGTGGGTCCATGCACAATTAGTTTGCCAATCATTGAATCGTAGTTGGGCGGAATGCGGTAGCCGGCGCGGGCATGGCTATCAAGGCGAACACCTGGACCGCCGGGCGCGACAAAGGTTTCAATACGCCCCGCTTGCGGCATGAAATTTTTATCGGGGTCCTCGGCGTTAATGCGCACTTCAATGGCGTGGCCGTTGACTTTGATGTCTTGCTGCTGCATGGGCAGTGGCTCGCCGGCGGCGACGCGAATTTGCGTTTGCACAATGTCTACGCCGGTGATCATTTCCGTGACGGGGTGCTCCACTTGTACGCGCGTGTTCACTTCAAGCATGTAGAAATCTTGTTTCTTATCCATGAGAAATTCAACCGTGGCCGCGCCGCAATAATTGGCGGTGCGAATAAGCGCGGCGGCGCTTTCACACACCTTCATGCGCTTGACTGGATCCACGCCAGGGCTTGGCGCCTCCTCGACTAATTTTTGATGACGCCGTTGGCTAGAGCAATCGCGCTCGAACAAGTGAATGGCGTTGCCATGATTGTCGCCAATGGTTTGCACTTCAAAGTGGCGCGCGTTCTCAAGATATTTTTCCACATAGACGGTTCCGTTTCCAAACGCGGCCAACGCTTCTTGACGCGCCTTCTCCACATTTTCACGCAGCTCTGCCTCGCTGCGCGCCACGCGCATGCCGCGACCACCACCACCGGCGCTGGCTTTGATGATGACTGGATAGCCAATCTCATTGGCCACTTTCGCGGCCTCATCAATATCCTCAATTCCGCCTTCTGTGCCCGGAAATACGGGCGTTCCTGATTGACGCGCCAGGCGCTTGCAATTCACTTTGTCGCCCAGCAAATTCATGGCTTCCGGACTTGGTCCAATGAAAGTGATGTTGCAATCGCGGCAGACTCCCGCGAAGGACGCGTTCTCCGAAAGGAATCCGTAGCCTGGATGAATGGCGTCCGCGCCCGTAACTTCCGCGGCCGCGATCAAGCGCTCAATGCGCAAGTAACTTTCTTTGCTGGCGGCCGGACCAATGCACACGGCTTCATCGGCTTGCTCAATCCATGGACCGTCGCGGTCGGCGACGCTGTACACGCACACCGGACTCACGCCCAACTCACGACAGGCGCGAATCACTCGCAGCGCAATCTCACCTCTATTAGCGATCAGAATTCTTTTGAACATGGTGGATGAATGGTGGTGTGTGAAGGTGCGGAATTAAAATTGTGTTGAGTGAGGATGAATGAAGGCTCACGAACATTCGTTGTGCTACAAACTTTACGAAGGACGCACCAAGAAAATAGTCTGTCCAAATTCAACCGCGTCCCCGCTCTTCACCAAAATCTTTTCTATGGTGCCGGTTGTGCCCGCGTTGATTTCGTTGAAGATTTTCATGGCTTCAATTAAACAGACCACGGAGTTTGGACCAACGCTTGCGCCAATGCTGATAAAGGCGGGCTTGTCCGGCGAGGCCGAGGCGTAGAACGTTCCAACCATTGGACTTTCAATCTTGATCAGGCCAGCGGTGTCATCGATTGGTGGCGCTGGCTTGCTTGGAGCGGTTGGGGTTGCAGAGTGAGCAATGGGCGCCGCCTGCATGACGGATTGCGTCAAACCCGCTGGCGCCTGCATGATTTGCGGCGCGCTGTGAATGTTGGGTCGACGAATGGTGACCTGCTCATCTTTGTCGCGCAGGTCAAGTTCCAACAACTCGTTGGCGGTCATAAGGCGAATGAGTTCTTTCAGTTTTCGCATGTCAATCATGTGAGTAGGTCCTTCAAATTACAAATATGTGGAATTGAATAATTGTAGCGAAAACAATAACAACTTGCTGCCATCTTGGTGACTTCATGCAAGGTTTTGTGAAGGCAGCATTTAGATTGTCAACGCAGCGCAATAGCAGGCGATAAAATTTCCGCCATGATCACGCCTTGGCGCATGCTCTTTGCATTCCAAGTTCGTCTGGCTTGGGTGGCCTGACCGATTTGTGACATGGGCGCAATTCGCTGGCTGAGTCGGCTAGCGACCAAAGCGTCAATGGCGCTGATTGGTTTTTTGGGCCCAAGGCTTTGACTTATTTTTGAAACCAAGGCTGCCTGACTAAGTGATAGTGCGACCACCGGTGACACTGTGGATTGCTCTGCTCTGGTACGAGCCGAAGTCGCCGCTTTGAGTGGAAAGTCCGTGACGGTGATTGGTCTTTGAGCGGCGCGCTTTGCCTTGCTGGGCAGCATGGGGTTGGTCGTGGTGGCGGCTACAGGCGCGACAGGTTCGCGTGATGAAATGTAATTTCCTTTCTCATCAACAAGACCCAATGCGCGCGCTTGATCGGCGAATTTGCGCGCCGCGGCTTCCAACGCATTGACCATGGATGGGCTCGTGGAAGATGGCACGGCGCGAGTGTCAGAATTTTCATCGCGCATGCTCACAGCTGACTTGTTCATTTGAGTCATTTGTGGCGTCTGAGATTCTTCTGGCTGCTTGGGCTTGCTGGCGAATTTCTTGATCAAAAAATTGATCACGCCAAGCACCAAAAGAAGGATGAGCGTATTGGACATGATGCAATGATAGCCAATCACATTGGCTGAGTGTCGTCGCTCCAAAGTGGCAAGCACAGTGGACGTGCCGCCAAATGTTCAACCATGCAAAATGGAATAGTAAAGATGGGTTGCAGAATATGTGGAACAAGAATATCGCAGGCGTGGCCAGTGGCGGCGATTGTTCCTTGCGAGAGCGCGACAATATCATCGGCAACGGCGCCGGCGAAAGCAAAATCATGCGTGGCAACAATGACGGCCAAGCCCTCGCTGGCGCAGTGGCGCAACTCGTTTGCCAATGCCCGCGTCCAACTTGGATCAAGCGCCGACGTGGGCTCGTCCACGATTAATAATTGAGTGTCCGCCGTTCGCTGCGCCAAGGCGCGCGCAAATGCGACGCGATGTCGCTGTCCTTCTGAAAGATGTCCAACAGGTTCATCCGCAAGCGCGTCAATTCCCGTGCGTTGCATGGCCAATTGCACGCGCGGCGCGTCGGCGCGCATGGCCACTCGACCCAACTCCACCGAAGTTCGCACTGAAAAACCCGCCACAGATTCTGGCCGCTGCGGCACGAATGAAAGCAAGCGCGCGCGTTGTGCTGGCGCCATGCGCGCAAGTTCTTGTTGCGACCAAAGCGTTGGCGCGCGCGCGCTGTTGGAATGTTCAAGTTGCGGATGTTCAAGTTGCGCATGCGCGCTGCGTGGCTGCAACCGCGCGCCGCCAGAATGCGCGCTCAACAATCCAGCCGCGGCGCGCAGCAACGTGCTTTTACCAGAGCCGTTGGGACCAATCACCACCGTCACCGCGGCCGCGCGAAATTGCAGATCAAGCGGCCCCAACACAAAGTTGCCGTTGTGAAAAATAGCCTGATCAAATTTCAATGTCATCGCATCCACGCTTTCGCGGCGCCGCGGCGCAACAAGACCAAGAAGAATGGACCACCCGCAAGCGCGCAGATCACGCCCACGGGCAAGCGACCCGTGCTTGCGGGAGCGAAGTGGCGCACCGCGTCGGCTGCGATCAGCAATGTGCTTCCAGATATTGCCGCGGCCAGAACCGACACGCGGTGCCTTGGACCAACGCAACTGCGCGCCATGTGCGGGCCGATCAATCCAACAAAGGCCAATGGCCCGCACAGCGCCGTGGCCACCGCTGCAAGAACGCTTGAACCAAGAACTAAATACATCCGCACGCGTGGCACATGAATTCCAATGGAGGAACTTTCATCATCGCTTAAACCCATGGCGTCTAAGGTGGCGCCTTTACGAAAACCAATAAAAATGCCTGCGAATACGGTGATCGTCGTCAAGATCACCACGGATAGTTCTGGCACCTCTGGCACGCGTCCCAGCGCCCAACCCGCAAGCGCGGGACGCATTTCAAGTGGAAGCAACCACTCAATCAGCGACGCCAACGCCGCCGCGACTGTTCCAACAATCACGCCCGAAAGCACAAGTGAAATGGGATCGATGCCGCCACCTTTGGCGCGTCCAAAATACAGCGTGACTGCAAGCGCCAACAATGCGCCAGCAGTTGCGGGAAGAATGGCGCCGCCCATGAGCAACCATGGTCCACCAATGGCGGCAATCCAATACGCCGCGGCAACGCACGCTTGGCTTCCCGCTGAAAGTCCCAGCACAAATGGCGACGCCAACGGATTGCGCAGCAGCGTTTGTAAATAGATTCCACTGAGCGACAACGCGGCGCCAGCGAGCAGACCGCTCAGCAGCGCGCCCATGCGCCATTCCAATGAGTCGGATGTTGGCAGCGAAAAAGTCCACTGACCCGCGCCGTCTCGGCCAACAAGAAATCGACATGCGATGGCCGCGGCAAAGAGCAGCGACAATACAACCCAGCCAAATTTTTCTCGGCGTGTGTTCATGGGTACTTGGGAACTTGCATAGAGCGTGTTGCGGCGCGTGTGATCATGGCTTCATGTCGCTTTGATTTTGAATGGACCGTGCTTCGCTGACGCAAGCGCTTGGCGCAATGGCGTTGAAGTCGTGCGAGCAAAAACGCTCAATATCCGCACGAAAACGCTGCAACCCAGTGGCCAACTCAGGTCCAGGCAGCAACAATTTTGGAGCGTACAGCGCAAGATGAAACACACCACGCTTGACGCATGCGTCTGGCAACACACCATCCGATCGCGCATGGTCTTTATCGCCAGCGGCGCCCACAATGACAATGATTGATTTGGGTTTCGTTGCGAACAGTTCCTCCATTGACAAATTTGGATTGCCTTTGTTGGGCAACGCCAGCGTTCCACCCATGGCGACCCACGCTTGCGCAAGATAGGTGTCGGCGCCAAATGCCCCAATGGGTTCGTCGGAATACAACAAGATGGCTGGCGAAAGTTTTTGCGCCGCCGCGCAAGGCGCTAACTCTTTTTCAAGCGCGTCGACCAACAGTTGCGCACGAATGGGTGCGGGTTGACCAACCGCTTTCTCCACGGCGCCGGGCAAATGTCGAATGTCATCCAAACTTGTGGCGGGAATAAATTCCAATTTCCAGTGTTTCGCGCTCGCGACTTGCTCCAACTGTGGCGGTGCGCCCGTTTGCGTTTGTTGAATTAAAAGTAAAGTTGGATTGGCGCGCACCAGCGTTTCCAAATCAACATCATTCAACGATCCAACAATTGGCGCAGTTGATGCGCACCACGGGGTTCGCCCAACCAGCGACTGTTCCCATCCAAGCGCCACCACAGTGGCCGTCAACGCGGGCGAGAAACTGGCTATGCGCGGCGCGGATTTGCTTGAATCCGCAAGCGTTTTGACAGCATCTTCATCGTGGCATGCCGCCACAAGAAGCGCCATCATCATGAGCCATGTCGCTTGCCGCATACCGCAGAGTAGCACCCATTTCGCATCGACCTCTCGCTACACTCTCACACTGAAATGAATCTTTTTCGTTCCATGGGTCAACTGTTGCTCGGCCCCCGCGAGGAGCCAGAGCAAGTGCAAACGCGCCGCGTTCCAGACGCCGCCGCGGTGGCGACAGCCATTACTGAACTTGCCGAACGCTTGCACGACGATGAACGCGAACGCGAAAATATAATGCCACTGCTGCAACGCTTGCCCGAATCACTGCAAGCGCTTCCAGAGATCGCGCGTCAACAAGCCAAGTTGGGCGAGGCCATCGCCACATCATTGGTGCAGTCGCGTCAACGCGATCAATCCATCGAATCTATTTTGGAACGAATCGCCCAAGGCGTGGGCCAACAAACCGACACCTTTGGATTGGTGCAGCAACAACTGGACTTGAACCACCAAGCGTCGCAGCGCATTGCAGAAGCCGTGGCCACATTGGCGCAAGGCGTCGGTGATTTATCCAGCGGTCAGCGGCGAAACTCGGACTCGCTTGTGGGCTTGCTTGATCGAATGCGCGACCGCGATGAAACGGTTGGAAAAATCCAAGGCCGTTTGCATGTGTGGTTGGTGTTCTCCACAGCCGTGGCATGCGGCTCCATGATTGCTTGTCTTTTGCTTGCTTGGGCCGCTATTCGCGCCTTGACTTCGACATAATTGATTAGGCGAGTAGTATTCGCCCGCACCTTGGTGGGGTGGCAGAGCGGTTGAACGTATCCGACTTGAAATCGGATAGGCCCGCAAGGGTCTCAGGGGTTCGAATCCCCTCCCCACCTTTTTTGTGGATATGCACGCGGCGACATGCAATGTGAAATGCGCGCAAGCGTGGCCCGCGCACGCAGACTTCAGCGACTTTTATTTTCAACAGATGGTTGCGCAACTGCTGGAGCGACGGCGGAATCTTTCGCTGGTTGCTCCATGGGCTGCAGCGGAAATTCGCCGCGAAAAATTCTGTCGCCAGCTCCTCGCGCGGTGATGGCTTTGACAAAGGTTGAGTATTCGTCGCTGAAGGTCGCAAAGTCTGGATTGAAATATTCCAAAATGACGGCGTTGCCCGTGCGCAATTGCACCGCGCGCTCACGGCCCTTCTTGCCCATGATCGACTTGCTTGCGGCCAATCGCCCCGCAAGTTTGCCAGAGGCGGCGTCTTGAATCAATTGTGAAAATGATTCACGGTACTTGCCCGATTCACCATCGCGCAAAAATTGCACCAACGCCCACACTTGCGCGTAGTACGTGAGAAGAGAATTTTTTCCATCCTGCAAAAATTCCTGCGGCGTGCCATTGAGCAAATCAGCAAGTGGAATTAAATCAGCGCTGCGAACCGCCTCACGCAATTCCGACCACCGCTCAAAGTTTCGCCACGGACGAAATGTGGAAGGACCACTATCGCGCGACAACCGCGTTCCTTCCATATAGCACGCAATGCCCTCCTCCATCCAAGTTGGAAGCGGATGTTGCAAGGTTTGCTGGCTGAATTGATGCCAACCCTCGTGCGCGGCGATGGTCTGGGTATCGAAGCGGCCAATGTCGTAGAGGACGCTGACGGAATCGGTGGTGTAACCGCCCTTGCCAAGACCAATATAAATTTCGGCGTCGCGGCCCAATTTCTTGCGAGTCCATTTTTCCCACAACGCGCGCTCACCAAAAATATACATTTCCAGCGGCCCCTCAGGGATTGCAATGGGACCAAGCGCGCTTGCGTAAGCCACAAAACAAGTCTCCATGAAGTCAGGCAATCGATCACGAAATGCTTGATCGCGCAGCGCCAGTTTTAAATTGTAATGTGGAGTGCGAACCACAATGCCGTGGTCACCGCCATCGCTCCAAGCGCCCTCAACAACATTTTTGGAAATGGAATCCGCGATCGCAGTTGGATGCACCTCGCTGGTTGTGGTTGGAGATGCCTTTGGAATACTTGGCGCGCTGGAACAACCCGCAGCGTACGCAAGAATAAGAATCATAAGAATGGCGTTGTTGTTGTTCATGCACTATTTCAACATTCACACTCTATGCAAACAAATTTCAATCAGCATTCAAAAAACTTAGGCCAGCTCCCGCAGCGACCGCTCCACCGCGGCAAGTTCAGCCTCTGCGTCAAGCAACATTTTCTGCGTGTCTTGCACCACTTGCGGCGGCGCTTTGGCCACGTAGCCGGCGTTGGATAATTTGCCTTTGTAGCCGCTCACGGCGCGCTGTCTATCCGCAAGCAACTTGGTCAAACGAGCGCGTTCCGCGCCAATATCAAGCGCATCCACCAGGCCATCAAGCCAGCATTCTTCGCCTTCAAATGTCATGGACGCGGCGGTTGGCGAACGCGCGTGCGTAAGTGGCAAGACGCCATCCACGCCGGACAGTGTTTCAACAACGCCGCCCGCGAGTTCAACCACGTGCGCCGCCTTGACGCTGGCCAACAACTTGATGCGCTTCTTGGGATTCACTTGACGTTCGCCGCGCGCATTTCGAATGGCTTCGACCAACGTTTGGACGCGCGCGAAATCAGCCTCTGCTTTGGTGTCGATCAACGACGCATGCGCAACTGGCCATGACGATGTGGCCAACATGTCGGTCGACTTCATATCAAGACCGCGCACAACGCACGCCGCGTGCTTATTCACCGCGCTCCACAACGCCTCAGTCACATGCGGCATGCCTGGATGGAACAAACGGATAATTGCGCTCAGCGAACACGCCATGACGCATTGTTGCGCGGGATCATTCTTGGCCGTTGGTTTGGCGGCTTCCAAAAACCAATCGCAAAAGTCGCGCCACAATAAGTCATAGCCAGCGGCGGCGAAATCGCTAAATCGATATTCAGCCAACGCGCGATCGGCGCGCGCCAATGCGCCAGCCACGCGCGACAACATCCAACGATCCAGAAGTGGCCGAGTGGCGGGATCAACTTCAAGCGCGGGCTGAGGCGTGTTCATTAACGCAAAGCGCGACGCGTTCCACAGTTTGGTGGCCACATTGCGACCCATGTCGAAACGGCTTGAGGTGTTGCGCGCCAATGGTTGCGCCGCGCTTGGCGTGGCCAAACCGCTGGCCGCGCCGTAGGTGGAAACCATGGTCTTTGCAGGCGTTTTTGGGCTTTTCTGAATGGGCGCCGCCACCATGTGGCCGCTGGGAGCGCGTGTGAACTCGGGCTCGAATGTTTCGCCACTCTCGGGATCGATCATGTCAATCTGCACGCGCACATCTTGCGTGTCGGTGGTCAAGTCAAGCAATGTGAATCGCAACGCATCGGCGCCGTGACTGTGAATCACATCGCGCGGGTCAAGCCCGTTGCCCAAGCTCTTGCTCATGCGCTGACCGAAACCATCTTGAATGACGGGATGAATGTAGACATGCTTGAACGGAACTTTTCCGCCCAAGAAATATCGATTGAACATGGTCATGCGGCTCACCCACAATGTGATGATGTCGCGCGCGGTGCTGAGCACAGTGCTTGGGTTGTAACGCTCAAGCATGCCCTTCATGTCTGGAAACTTTTCTGGATGCGGCCAACCCAACGTGCCCAGCGGCCACAGCGCGGAACTAAACCATGTATCAAGAACATCTTGGTCCTGCGCAAAACCAGCCGTGAGCAATTGCGCAGCAACATGATCAAGTTCAAGCGGCAAGCACACAGATTCTTCAACGCTGCCATCGTCGCGTTTGCGCATGCGGTGCGCCGCGCCCATCTTGGACCACTTGGAATCCACCGCGATCATTTCACTAGCGCGCAGCGAAGTCGATTGCGTGAGCGCCTCATCTTTGGCGTCGCGCGTCCACACCGGAATGCGGTGCCCCCACCACAATTGTCGGCTAATGCACCAATCGCGAAGCGACTCATGCCAATGTTGAAATGTCTTGGCGTAGCGCGGCGGAAAGAAACGAATTTCGCCGTCACCCACTGCTTTACCCGCGGGCGACGCGCCTTCAAATTGATCGGTCGCCATGGCTTTCAACGCCGCGCCGCGCAAACGTTCGTCCGTCACGCGCACAAACCATTGATCGCTGAGCCACGGCTCAATCGCCACGCCGCTTCGATCGCTGTGACCCACGGCATGTTTCCACGGCCGCTCATTTTCCAGAAGTCCGTTCACCTTGAACCAATTCACAATCGCCTTGCGCGCGTCCTCGCGCGACATACCAACAAACGCTTTTGCATCCGCGGACACATCCTGCCAACCATGGCGATCAGAAATCGCGCCGTCTGGACCAAGCACATTGATCACCGCCAAATTGTGGCGCCGACCAATGTCAAAATCATTCGGGTCATGCGCGGGAGTGACTTTCAAGAACCCGGTCGCAACTTCGGCCTTGGCGTCGCTGGCGTCGCCGCCCATGGAAAGCGGCATGACAACATAGTCATCTTCCACGATTGGAATTTCGCGTCCAACAATTGGCAATATTATTTTCTTGCCGCGCAAACTGGCCGCGCGCGGATCTTTTGGATTCATGGCAACAGCTGTGTCGCCAAGCATGGTCTCGGGACGAGTGGTGGCCACGGTGATCGTGCCCGAACCATCGCTCAGCGGATATTTCAGGTACCACATTTTTCCATCGACATCGCGCATGACCACTTCGTCGTCGGCAATGGCGGTCTTGGTTTTGGGATCCCAATTCACAAGGCGCCGACCGCGCTCAATCAAACCATCTTGAAACAACCTGAAAAAACCTTCACGCACCGCGGAGGCGCAC
>CAIWNO010000372.1 GCA_903914045.1 uncultured bacterium
CTGACAGATTGCGCCGCGTTGTTCGCCGCATAGACCATGACCTTGCTCTTATCAGCTTTATCCAAATAGCCGCCGCACAAAGCAATATAATCGTCTAGGGTTTGGCCGTCTTTATACTGCAAGGTCAGCGCGCGCTTGACCGCACCCTTGACTTCAATGGTTCCAGGATTTGTTGGAATAAATATCTGGTCGCCATCCTTCAGCACAATGTCCTCCGCGCCCTTTGGATTCTTCAGCGCCTGCGCCAAATTGATAGTGATTTCATAGGTTGGAGCAGGCGTTTCTGGGTCCAAATTTTGTACATTTCGATTGCGCTTCACCATGGCGCCCTCGGGCAAAGCCTCTTTGCGCAAGCCACCAGCCTTCTGAATTAAACTAGAGATAGTTTCATCCTTGGTACCCATGGAATAATTACCGGGGTATACAATTTCGCCCTGAATTAGGGCAACATCTAGTGGCTCCCACCCAAGTACATTGCGCACCGTGATGCGGTCAAAGGCTTTCAGAAGCGTCTTCTTGTCTTGCGTAGTAGCCACATAGCCAGACTGAATAGGAACAACAAATGTAGGGTAGGCCAGATCAGTCTCGCCACCGCGTGCCCCATCAACTTCAGTGCGCGCAATAACAGCCTCCACCTTGTAGGCCTCTGGGCGTAGACCGCCAGCAAGTACCAACAAATCTTCCAGCGTTAAATTTTCAGCCATTGGGTAACTGCCGGGCTTCTTCACCAGTCCGTCAATGCTGACACTGCGCTTCATGGCAAGGTCGGCGAATGAATACAACTTAATGACATCATTTTCTTCAAGCGGAATATTTGCCGTAGGGTCATTTGCAAGTAGTGCGCCCAAGTTGAATGGAATAATCCGTTCGCCCACAGTGCCAGGAACTTTGCGAATAATATGGGCAGTATCCATGTATGCCGCCTTGGTGAAGGCAGCGTCTTGAAAGCCGCCATGCACAAATAGAAGGTCATACAGCGTCATGTTTTTAGCCAGCACAAATTTGCCTGGCTCCTTTACATGGCCTTCAAGCGTGACGAATTGGTCCGCACCCGTCATGCCGAATGCAGACTGCACAAAGACTTGATCCATTTCACGCAGGGGGAAATTTTTGTCGGCGTTGTTTGTAAATTGGAAGGTTCCAGTTGCATCTTTTTTATAAAGATCACCCAGCGAGAAAATAGTAAGCGTCTTGGAGAAATCGTCGGCGGTGCGGACTAGATCAGCGCGCTCAACAAAGGCGTATTCGCGTAGGCCCTCGCCCTTGTCAATGAGATCTTTTATGGTCATGCCGGGCTTCCAGGCATACGTGCCCGGGCGCAGAATTCCTTCGCCAGAAATGGTGACCGTACTTTTGCGCACTTGCACATTGCGACGAATGTTTACAGTATCGCCGTCTACTAATGGAATGTTTTTGTCGGCGTTTGTTTCAATGGTGTTCAAGTCGACATCGAGATAGAGTTCGCCCAAATTTGGTTCAAACCTGCGGATTTGGGCTTGTTTTAGGTAGGCGTCAGAGGTGAACCCGCCCGCGAATACCAGCAGTTCTTTCATGCCTTCATGCTTGATCAACTCATAATTCATTGGCCGTCGGACTTCGCCAGAAATAGTGACGGCATTTTTTTTCAGCGGCACAATAATATAGTCGTTGGGTTGCAAACGAACCGCGTTTAGGTCAATGTCGCCATTGAGAAAGAAGCGGTAGAGATCAATGATTTGCGTGGTGCCGTCGCTGCGGCGAATTTTAATTTCGCGCAATGTGCCGCGCTCACGAATGCCGCCAGCATTGTTGAGAACGTTAAGGACATTGGCCATGCCCGCACTAATTAAGTATGCGCCAGGAACGTTGACTTCGCCCACAACATACACCAGTAACTTGCGCACCTTGCCAAGGCGGACATCGACAAATGCCGTGGACTTATTTATGTCAGCGGCGTTGATGTATGCGGAATAAATTTGAGACAACTGCTGAATAATGACGGGTCGAAGGTCTTTTAGCGTGACTCCGTTGGTGGGAATACGGCCACCTTCATTTGGAAGGTCAATGAACCCTTCATCGCTAATGACTAAATTGAATTTTTCCACCATGGCGCCCCAGATAGACACAATGATTTCATCACCAGGGCTAAGTACAAATTGATTATCAATGGGGCCTTCAGTAATTTGTTCAGTGCCAGGACGGAAATTTCCGTAGCCGAAACCGGGTGCGGCGGTGGTGGCGGTAGTTGAAAGTGCGGCGGCTGGGGCAACTGAGGCGTTTATTAAAATATTGCCTTCGCCTGCA
>CAIWNO010000373.1 GCA_903914045.1 uncultured bacterium
AGGCGAACCAACCAACATCCGGCGCGCCGCCCATTCCATACAAGCCGTCGCCACCAATAAACGAGTAATACAGCAGCAATCCGCCGAAAATGAACAACCACAACCCAAAGGCGTTCAGGCGCGGAAACGCCATGTCGCGCGCGCCAATCATGAGCGGGATTAAATAATTTCCAAAGCCCAGCAACACCGGCATGCCCACCAGGAACACCATGGTGGTTCCATGCATGGTGAACATTTGGTTGAAGCCGTGTGGCGTCAACATATCGTTCAGCGGCTTCATCAGTTGCAAGCGCATGAGCGTGGCTTCAATGCCGCCCAACATAAAGAAAATCAATCCTGCGCCGATATACATCATGCCCAGTTTTTTATGGTCAACTGAAATCACCCAACTGTGCACGCGACTGCCAAAGCCCATGCTGGTTTCGCTGATTGGATGGATTGGGGCGGTGGTCATGTGTGTTTCAGCGTAGGGTTAAAAGATATGCGGTGACGGCGTCAAGTTCCTGCGTATCCAGTTGCAAACTTGGCATGTTGCACCCAGGCTTGAGCGCTTGCGGATTGTCAATCCACGCCTTCAATGTTGTTGGATCAAGTGGCGCAACACCAGCGGCGATGGTCTGACGGCTCATGAGATGCGTAAGATCTGGCGCAAATTGTCCATCGGAAACGCCTTTGACCGTGTGGCAATTGGAGCAGGCATATTCCTGAAAGATGTCGCGTCCCAAGGCCACAGACGTGTCGTTGACCGTGGGCGCGATTTGCGTTTGCAACCACGCGTCAAACTCCTCGGGCTTGCTGGCCACCACGCGCAGCAACATTCCCGCATGTTGGTTGCCGCAATATTCCGCGCACTGACCCAAGTACAACCCCTCGCTATCGGCATTGAACCATGTGTAATTGGTGTGGTTTGGAATCACATCCATTTTGCCCGCAAGGGCTGGCACCCACCACGAATGAATCACATCGGCGCTTTCAAGGCGCAACCACACCGGCCGATTGATGGGCACATGCAACTCGTTGGCAACAACAATTTCGCCGCCAGGAACGTTGGCGTCCAGGTAGCGATATTCCCACCACCACTGATGGCCAATCACAACCACTTCAATCGCGCCAGGCGGCGCTTTGGTGAGTTCAATGGAGCGAATGGTGCGCACCGTGGTGAGGGCAAGCACAAAAACAATCAGCAGCGGAATAATGGTCCACGCAATTTCAACTGGATTGCTGCCGTACACCTGGCGCGGCTCCTCTTTTGACTTGTCATTTTTTTTGCGCCGATACACAATCACGCCGTAAAAAATCATGCCCTCCACAACAATGAACAAGACAGCGCAAATGCCAAGAACAAGCCACGAAAGGTCGTGAATCATGCGCGCTGGCGGACCATGCGGATCAAAGATGTACGGCAGAATGGTTGGAACCGTTGGCGGCGCGACACTTGAGGTAGTGGCTGCCGAACCCGGGGCGCAAATTTCCGCGGCGGCAAACGCGCTGGCCGACGCGACACAACTGAACGCAAGAAATAAACAAAGCGCAAGACATGTTCCCGCGCGAATGGATTTCATTTGCAAAGTCAACACGGTCGGAGTGTATACATTTGGCGTTGGCACGACCAATATGTTTACAACGAAAAAATAATTTTTGGCGTGTGCATGCTTGTTGCGCGCAGTAGAAAATACAGTTCACGCAATCCAAACACACGCTCCAAAGAAAATGCCGGTGAAAGGAATCGAACCTTCACGCCCCGCGAGGGGCAATGGATTTTGAGTCCATCGCGTCTGCCAATTCCGCCACACCGGCGGCATTTTCACAAATGAAAACATAAAAGCAAATCAAGCAATCAAGTCAAGTAAGCAAGTGAATCAAGTCAAGCAAGATAGCGAATCAAGCGGCGCAGTCTAGTCAAGTCCGCCAAATGAGCCAGCGGAATAATTGGCGGAGTAGTTGGGACTTTCCTTGGTGATTTGAATGGAGTGCGGATGGCTCTCCATTAAACTTGCCGTTGAAATCTTGACAAAGCGCGCCTCTTTGCGCAATTCCGACAACGTTTGACACCCGCAGTAACCCATGGCCGCGCGCACGCCGCCAACAATTTGATAGGTGAAATCAGCCAGTGATCCGCGGTAGGGAACGCGCCCCTCAACGCCTTCGGGCACAAACTTGCGGCTGTCGGAAATGGAACCCTGGCCATAACGGTCGGCGCTGCCATCAATCATGGCGCCTTCGCTGCCCATGCCACGGTAACTCTTGAAGCGCCGTCCTCTATATAAGACAAGTTCGCCCGGACTTTCATCAAGGCCCGCGAACAATCCGCCAAGCATCACGGCCGATGCGCCCGCGGCGATGGCCTTGGCCACATCGCCAGATTGACGAATGCCGCCGTCGGCGATCACCGGAACATTGCCCGCGCCGCTGACACTTTGCATGATGGCGCTGATTTGCGGAACGCCCACGCCAGTGACAATGCGCGTTGTGCAAATGGAGCCCGGACCAATTCCAACTTTAATCGCGTCGCATCCCGCGTCGACAAGCGCCTTGGCGCCCTCGCTTGTTCCAACATTTCCAGCCACCACTTCAATCTTGAAACGCTTTTTAATTTCCCTCACCGTGTCGATGACATTTTTGCTGTGGCCGTGCGCCGTGTCGACCACGATCAAATCAACATCGGCCGCAAGCAACGCTTCCACGCGCTCAAATTGCCCCACGCCAATCGAAGCACCAACGCGCAAACGGCCGCGCGAATCGCGGCATGCCGCGGCGTGCTTGGAGAAATTTTCCAAGTCGCGCATGGTGATCAAGCCCGCAAGACATCCCTTGGCGTCCACCAATAAAATTTTCTCCACGCGCCGCTGCACCATCAAGCGCTCGGCCTCTTTGGATTGAATATCCGGCGGCGCCGTCACCAAATTGCCGCGGGTCATGACTTCGCCAATGGTGTGTCCATTGGGTGAGTCCAAAAATTTCATGTCGCGGCGCGTGAGAATTCCCACCACTTTGCCGCGGCGCGCGCCACCCTCGGTCACGGGAAATCCACTCACGCCCTGCTCGCTCATGAGCAACTTGGCCTTGGCCAGCGAATCCTCTGGCGCCAACACCACCGGATCTGAAATCACGCCGTTCTCGCTGCGCTTCACTTTGGCCACTTCGCGCGCTTGCAATTGCGCAGTCATGTTGCGATGGATCACACCAAGGCCGCCCTCTTGCGCCAACGCGATGGCCAGCGACGACTCGGTCACGGTGTCCATGGGCGCTGACAAAATGGGCACGCGCAATTCAATATGTGTTGTGAGCCGCGTGCGCGTGTCCACCAAATTTGGCGTGACCTCGCTGTAGCGCGGCACAAGAAGCACATCGTCGAAAGTAAGGCCTTCGAAAGAAATGCGGTCTGTCATTTGTAGACCTTCCCGCCGACGGCGCCGCTTGTCAATAGGCGGCGCGTAATTTTTATCATTCGTGACACTGGCACGCTTTCACTTGTTACTCTTAGCCACCTCACCCCTCAATTGGAGAATTTCATGTCAGGTCCTTCCGCCCCAGGCGATCCAAGTTCAAATCCAGTCCATCATGACGTAGGCACAAGTCCTGGTGAAGGAAAAAAAATCTGGGACAGTTGGCTCAAAGCCATTATTGCCATCAATGGAAGTGATTTAATTATTAAGAGCGGCTTGGCGCCGCGCATTCGCCACAAGGGACAGTTGCAACCGCTGAAGTGTCCCGCGGTGAAGCCTGAGGATTTATTTCAGATGGCCAAAGATGTGCTGGACAAATCCCAGTACGACCTGTTCTGCCGCAAGGGCCAAATTGATTTTGCGTATGGCTACGACCCCAAGAACCGATTCCGCGTGAACTTGTTCATGGCGCGCGGCACGCCAAGCGTGGCGGCGCGATTGATCTCGAGCAACATCCGCCGCTTTGAAGATTTATATTTGCCGCCAATTCTTGGTGAAATCTCCATGCTCGCCCAAGGAATGATTTTGCTTTCGGGCGTCACGGGCAGCGGCAAGAGCACCACCATTGCCGCCATGATGCAATTTGTAAATGAGCGCAAGAAAGTGCACATTGTCACACTTGAGGATCCGATTGAATATGTCTTCACCGACGACAAGGCCATGATCAACCAGCGCGAGGTTGGCATTGATTGCGCCACATTCAACGAGGCACTGCGCGCGCTGGTACGTGAAAATCCAGACGTGGTGTTGGTTGGTGAAATGCGCGATCACGAAACATTTGAGGCCGCCATTCGCGCCGCCGAAACCGGCCACTTGGTGTTTGGAACCATCCACGCCTCCAGCGCGTGGCAGACCTTTGGCCGCATTTATGATTTGTTCCCGCAATCCGAGCGCGATCAAATTTGCAAGCTTTTAGCCTTCAATTTGCGCGCCATCATCTACCAAAAGTTGCTGCCCACGCTGCA
>CAIWNO010000374.1 GCA_903914045.1 uncultured bacterium
TTAATTTTGTTGAATGCGCGGATCGATCCATGCGTACAACATGTCCACGGATAAATTCAACAGCGCGACGACCAGTCCGTACGTCAAGGTGATACCCATGACCAACGTAATGTCCTTGCCCAATACGGCGTCCACAAAATGTCGACCAAGACCAGGAACCGCGAACACTTTTTCCACAACAAATGAACCCGTTAGCGCCACTGCCGTCGCGGGACCTAACCAACTCAGCACGGGCAAAAACGCGTTCTTTAAAACATGTCGCACCGCCACTTGCCCACGCGACAATCCCTTGGCCCGCGCGGTGCGCGCATATTCGGCGCTCATTTGCTCGATCATTCCCACACGAACCAGGCGTGCGATCACCGCCGCGAATGGCATGGATAATGCGATCGCTGGCAACACAATGTTGGAAACTCTGCCCCAGCCGCCCACTGGAAACCATCCCAACTTCGCCGAGAAAATAAGAAGCAGCAACGCGCCGATCACAAAACTTGGAACGCTCACGCCAACCATGGCGAACATTTGTCCTGTCGAGTCCACAACTCCACCCGGACGCAACCCGCTCAACACGCCGGCGGTCAATCCAATCATCAACGCAAGCAACATGGCCGCGCATCCAAGCGTTACGCTCACTGGAAGCGCGTCGCGTAAAATTTCATTCACCGTCCAATCGGGCTGACGCAAACTTGGACCAAGATCAAATGGTCGCGGCGCGTTTCCCAACACCCAACTCACGCCGCTGGCCTTGCCCAAGTATTCAAAATAAAAAGCCACCGGGTCGTCCAAACGATATTGCTTCTTCATGGCCTCAACAACTTCCGGTGGCGGACGTCGTCCCTCTGGATTATCCAGCGGGTTGCCCGGTATCAACCACGCCAACGCAAAGGTGATGGTGTACATCGCCAAAAGTAGCGGAGGAATGAGCGCAAGTCTGCGCAAGAACAAGGACAACATGATCAAGCGCGATGCTAGTCAAAGGAACACTACACTGAAGGCACGTATGGTTTCGTCACCCACAAAAAGAATTTTTGGCATGCGCGGCGCGTTGGCGCTGGGCGCACTGGCTAGTTGCGTGCTGGCGCTGACCGGCTGCAACACCATGAGTGGTCCCGCGGTAATTGAAATTGATTCCACAAACTATTCCAAGGCATTTGAAGCATGTATTGAGGCAAGCCGCAGCGCTGGCATGCCGCCGCAAGCCGCCGACCGCACCACGGGCATTATTGAAACCGAGCCGCGCACGATTGGAAGTTGGGTTGAACCCTGGCGATTTGATTCCACCGGCGCCATGCAAAAAGCCGAGAACACCGCGCAGTTTCAGCGACGTCGCGTTCGATTTGTCTTCACGCCCAAAGACTGGCAACCTGAATCCATCGAGGCCATAGCCACCATGACTGGACCCGCGGCGTCTGGCTCAGTGGACGACCTGAAGCGCTTTGATTTAGAAACGTACAAAGGCCCGATTGAAATTCGCGCGCGCGTTTTTGTGGAGCGTAATTTCACCGACGGCATGCGCATCAACACGTGGAGCGCCATGTTGACTAGCCAAACGCAAACACCAACGCCCGGTGTTACCGACGGCACCACGCGCGCGCAAACAACATGGACACCCGTGGGCCGCGACGAAGCGTCCGAGCGCACCATCATGGCGGAAATTCAAAACATGATTGATCAGCCCGCTATTTCAAGCCAGACAACCGACGCACCGTCATCATAAATGAGCGCTTTATTGCGGCGTGCATTCCAATGGTGACTCCCACATACAACGCCATACTGAGCGTTGCTCCCAACAGAAACGACGCGGTCAGACCAGATTGAATTTCCAAGCTTGCGGAAATAGTGTCCATTGGCGCCACCGTGGCCAAGACCAAATTCAGCGGACTTAAGCAGGAAATGGCGGGGCCAAACAGTGGCAAGCTGCCTCCGCTAGCCGCGCCGCACAAACCAATCGTTGTCATAATGGCCGCAATAATTCCAATCGCGCCAACCGTGCTTCCAATCACGCCTTTGGATTTAATGCTCCAACTTAATCCTGTCATAACCACAAACGCCAGGAACGCGGTCAACACAAATGGAAATACGCCCGCCGCAATTGGCAAGACAACTGGCACATCCATTTTGCTGGTGCCAACAAGTTCGGGCGTGCTCACGCCGCCTACACCAAGTCCGTTGCTGAACACATACAACGCACCCAACAACAATGTGATTGATGGCACCGCAATGACTGGCCACAACACAGTGATTAAACCGCGCAACTTGCCAGACAAATATTCGCCCGGCTGAATTGGCGTGGTCAACAATAAATCAAGCGAGCCATCTTCACGCTCGCGACTGACCGCCGTCGCGCTAACGCCCACCGCCAGAAGAACGGCCAACAGCACTTCGCTCATGACCACTGCGGCAAGAACAATTCGAAGCACCGACGTGTTCATGGCGCCGCCGCGATGCAAGCCTAGAAGTCCCGCGGCTAGAACACATCCACACAACAGAAATCCCCAACGCAAGAAGCGCGCCACCGGTGTTGACAAGCGAAGATTCACTTCGCGCCACGCAATTGGATTTCGCCAAACATGCCGTGAATAATGCTTATTTTTAGCATTCAGCCGGCGCGACACATTGGACCACCACGTGTTACCCGCTTCCGTGCGGCTGCCAATCAAGCGCACGCGTACTGTGGCATACAGAACCAAACCAAGTGAAACAACTATTGCAAGATAGGTTTGCGCGCGTAGTGGATCGCCAAACCACAAGCGCCGTAACGCACTGGCGTCATTCAATCCAAACTCTTGCGCTCGATAGCGATTGGTCAACAGCACGCTTTCCAAAGTGAGAAACGGATTCAGCGGAGTCCACGCCGTGGTCCATGACTCGTTTAATCCAACAGCGATGGGATTGCGCGCGACACGGTCAAGCGCCGCCGTCGCGGCTAAATAGAGAACCACCACAATATAAAATATAAAAATACTGCGCTTGCCCGCGTTGCGAAAAACGCTCAAGGCAATGGCGGTGGCGCCCATGACCAACGCCACCACAAATGAAATTTGCAAACTTGCCACAACGCTGCTTCCACGCACTCCACCAAAAATTTGCGTCATGATAAATAGCGGAAAGGTGGCCAGCAGCAACGCCGCCACAAAAAATAATCGCCCACATACATTTCCTACAATAATTTGCGCACTGGAAAGTGGCGTGGTCAACAAAATTTCCCATGTCTTGGGGTTGCTCTCTTGCGCAATCGCGCCCGCCATAAAAATGGGCGTCAACAAGCAAATTGCAGCCACTTGTCCAAAGCTCATCAGCGTGAAGGCGTTGGCGCCGCGTTGCGCCAAATCTTTCAGGCTGCCACTTGGCCCAAGCAACGAGAAAAAAACCAGCACCATTAAACCACCCAAATACCCCGAGCGAATCAGCAAATGCCTGGTGCGGTTGCTGCCACCTTTGACAATGCGCAGGGCCACGGCGTTGTTGGGTCCAAGGGCCAAGAACCAGTTGAGAAGGCGCGGCACGCTCACAGTCTAAGGGTTCGGAGGCGTTCAACCTGTTGACCCTGAACACAATTCAAACCATAATGGAATCTTAAACCAATCGGACTAACACGATTGGATTCCAATTTCCACGGACCAAGCGCCGGATGGCTTTGACCGATTCGAATCACTTCACTGCCACTGTGGTCACTCATCGGTCACAAGCGTTTCGCCGCGGCGAGCATTGCGCATCGCCAGTCTGGTTTTACACAAAGGAGGCGCCATGCCTTCACCGATGATTTTATCGCCGCAACTTGCCGCGGCTTCCGTCACTGAGTCCGCTTTCAATCCCACATCGCTTGTTGCCATTGGCATTGTTGTTGTGTCTGGCGTGGTGGTGATTTTCATGTGGGCGCTTGCCGCGCGCAAATTGCAACGCATGGCCCGTGAAGGCGCGCAACTTGTAGAGAAGGCGCGCATAGAAGGCACGGCCAAGGCAAGCGCGTTGGAACTTGAAGCTGAGCGGCGCGTCGCGGACCGCCGCGCTACCGCCGACAAACAAATCGCGCAATCGCTGGCCGAGACCAAGGACACGCAAGAGCGCGTAAGCCGACGCGAAATTTCCGTGGAGAAGCGCTCGGAGCAACTTGAGCAGCGCGAGGGCACACTTGAAAAACGCGCTCAATCCTTGCAGGAAACAGAGGCAAAACAAAAGTTAGTGTTGGAGGAAAACCAGCGCACGCTTGAGCAAACCCGTCAGCGCCTGGCTGAAGTCAGTGGCCTGACGCAAGAGCAAGCGCGCGAGCAATTCATGCAGGAAGTGCGCGATCTGAGTCAGCGCGACGCCGCGCAGTTGCAGCACAAGATCATCGAGCAAGCGGAGTTGAAGGCGCGCGAGAATGCGCGCGAGATCACGCTGATGGCCATGCAACGCTACGGCGGCGAGTCCGCCACGGACGCCACGGTTCGCTCCGTGAAAATTCCATCGGATGATCTGAAGGGTCGCATCATTGGCCGTGAAGGCCGCAACATTCGCACGTTTGAGCGCGCCACCGGTGTTGATGTTCTGATTGACGACACGCCAGGCGTGATCGCCATTAGTTGCTTTGACCGCGTGCGCCAAGCCGTGGCAGTTGAAGCGCTGCAGCGACTTGTTGCCGATGGCCGCGTGCATCCGGCGCGCATTGAGGAAGTGGTCGAGCAATCGCGCCACGATATTCAGGAGCGCATGATGAAAGCCGGCAACGACGCCGCTGTGGAGGCCGGCGTGCCCGGGCTGCATGTGAAGATGATTGAAATGATGGGGCGGCTTCACTATCGAACCAGCTATGGACAAAATGTTTTGCGCCACTCCATTGAAGTTGCGTTCCTGAGCCAGCTTATTGCCGATCAACTTGGCCTTGATGGAACCGTGGCGCGGCGCGCTGGCTTCTTGCATGACATTGGCAAAGCCATGGACCACGAAATTGAAGGCGGACACCCTGCAATTGGCCTGGATTTTGCCAAGCGCCATGGCGAAAAAAGCGAGGCCGTGCTCAACGCCATCGGTGGTCATCACAACGATATTCCAACCTCAACTCCGTACACGCCAATCGTCTCCACGGCCGACGCGCTTAGTGGCGCGCGTCCAGGCGCGCGGCGCGAAAGTATGGAGCACTACGTCAAGCGCCTGGAGCAACTTGAGCACATTGCAAAATTGCAGCAAGGCGTGTCCGAGGCCTACGCCATTCAAGCTGGCCGCGAAGTGCGCGTGATTGTGGACGCCAAAAAATCCGACGACACGCGCTGCTTTGTCATCGCGCAAGAAATCGCCAAACAAGTTGAGGCGGAAATGACATTCCCCGGCGAGATCAAGGTCACGGTTCTGCGTGAGCATCGCTCAGAGGCGATTGCGCACTGACACAAGCGCAACTGATTTATTTTATGTAATCCACAAGCCCAGCAACATGATTGCGATCAGCATGATCGCAATGGCAACATGAAGCCAATTACGTTGCAGCAAAAATCCGGCGCCAACAACCAGTGTGCGCAGGAAAGGCATGGCTATACCGCACACAATTCCAAGCATCATCAACGCCGCCGCATCGCCGCCGCCAATGGCGCGTGTGAAATCCGCCAGTGAATGCCAGGTGGAGACTGCGCTGCGAAGCCGCTCGTGAGACAAGCCGCGCGACCACGCCAAACCCTGCCCCACGCAGATCAATGTGATGGATGTAATGACGATCGCCCACAGTGACCAGCGCTGGATTCGGCGTAAAAACAGCTGCAATTGACGAGATCGCAAATACTCGGCCTCATCCATTAAATTGTGGAACTCATCGGTCATGTCAATAACGCCTTGCCGCCCTTGAGCATCATTTGAAGACCCACAAGCAAGAGCACCACAAGAAAAATTTTCTTCAGGGTGGACACATGAATCTTTGGAACCAACCACGATCCAAACATGGCGCCTGGAACAATTCCAATCAGCACAGGTCCGGCGATTGTTGGGTCCACCATTCCATCACGCAAGTACACCATGACGCCGGATGCGGCGGTAATGCCAATCATAAAATTACTCGTGATGGTGCTCACGCGAAACGGCATGCGCATGCAACTATCCATGGCCAACACTTTGTATGCGCCTGAGCCAATGCCCAACATGCCGCTTAACAAACCCGCGATCGTCATCACGCCTAAACCTAAGGGAACCTTTTGCACGTGGTACACGCGAATGCCTTCTTTGGTTTCCTCAATGCCGTCCAATTGCAACACGCGCCCCCACCATGTTTGCGGCAACACTGCTGCGGCGTCGCTTACCCCGCGCCACGACAACGCCGCCGTCATCAGCAAGCTCACTCCAAACAACATGGTCAACATATCTGCTGGCGCAATGGTGGCCAGCATGGCGCCCGCGATCGCGCCTAGGCCCGCGACCACTTCCAAAGTCACTCCCACGCGATAATTACTCATGGAATCGCGGCCGCGAACAAGCGCCGCCGCGCCGCTGGTGGTGACCACGGCCACCAAACTTGCGGCAATGGCGGTCTTTACATCCACACCTAAAACTGAAACCAAAACTGGAATTAAAATCACGCCGCCGCCAAGACCCAGCATGGCTCCAAAGCAGCCGCTCACAATGCTCACCGCGATAATGATGAAGTCAAACAGAACTGGATTGGTTGCCTGCACAATTGATGTTGTATCAAATATCGCCGCGGCAATGTCTGGCGAAGAATTCTGCCCGTTGCAAAACATCTGTCATACATTTCACGCCGCGGCGGCAAGAAAAATCTATTACGCGCGCGGGTAGACTGTCGACATGATCCAATTTCTCATAGCAGCCTGTCTTGCGGCGGACGCGTCCGTTGCGACTATTCAATCCGCTTCAATTCCGCCTTCCGCAAACAGCGTGAGTTTGACCGTGTACTCCAGTGCCGACGCCGCCAGCTTTGATCCGCAAACGTGGATCGCGCAGCAACGCCAAGGCAACGATCCAACTGCCGCATATCAAGTGCCGGGCTTTGGCGTGATCCGCGAAATTCGCGGAGTGAACATGCCGCAAGGCGCGGGCTCACTGGCCTTCACGGACGTGGCAGCCTTCATTGATCCAACCACCGTGGCCTTTGAGGACCTGACCGATCCGTCCACCGTGGTCACCAATCAACGATTTGAATTTGACCTTGTAAGCCCGCAAAAACTGCTGGAAAAATATGTCGATCAAAAAATTTCCGCCATGGTGGATATGCAAACCGCGCCCATGCGCGTGGATGGAACGCTGCTTGCGGCGCGTAACGGACAACTTGTTGTGCAAGGCGCGGATGGCGGCGTGCAAATTGTGAATCAATCAAACACCACGCTCACACTTGGCGCGCTGCCTGGCGGATTACGCACGCGTCCAACTTTATTGTGGGACGTGATCTCCGCAAAGTCCGGCGCGCATCAGGTGCGAACCAGTTATCAAACTTCCGGCATCACTTGGCGCGCCGATTACAACTTAATTCTTGACCCCACTGATACCAAGGCCGACATGACCGCGTGGGTTTCCATGCTCAACGTGTCGGGCCGCAGTTATGACAACGCGCAATTGAAATTAATCGCGGGCGATGTGCAACGCGCGCAAAGTAATAACAACCGTGGGCGAGGCGCACCGATGATGATGAAATCCATGGCGGATGGCGCCGCCGAAGGCTTCCAAGAAAAAGCGTTCTTTGAATTCCATCTTTACACGCTGCCACGCCCCGCCAACATTCCAGAAAATTCCAGCGAGCAGATCGCGCTGTTTCCAACCGCGCGCAATATTCCCGTGAAAAAAATTCTGGTGTATGAGGGCTCGGACATCAACGGGTTTGGCGGTGGCATGATCGACGCGCAAGAATTTGGCGCCATGGGAAAAACCAAAGTGGATGTGTTTGTTCGCTTCAAGAACGAAGCCGCCGCCAACTTGGGAATGCCACTTCCAGCGGGCAAATTGCGTGTTTCCAAGCGCGACGACGCAGACGGCTCGCTTGAATTCATCGGCGAAGATTTAATCGGCCACACGCCCAAGGATGAAAAGATTCTAGTGCGCCTGGGTTCCGCCTTCGATGTGGTTGGCGCGCGCACGCAAACCGATTTCAAATCAGACCGCGGTCGCCGCGAAATGACCGAGTCCTTCAAAATTGAAATTCGTAACCGCAAGGACAAACCAATCACCGTGCTGGTGCGCGAACCACTGTATCGCTGGAGCAATTGGGAAATTACAACCACCAGCCAGCCATTTGAAAAAAAGAACGCGACCACCATTGAATACACGCTTGATGTGCCCGCCAACTCCGAGAAGTTGATCACCTACACCGTGCGCTATCGCTGGTGATCAACATCCGTCATGGCGCGACATGATGCGTTTATAAATTGAGCCAAGCACGCGCATCACTTCTTGAACCCAGTTTCACCACGCCTCTCAGTAGTTTCACCAATCAATTTCGCACAACCGCCTCGCACCTTTGCCCGACATACACAAGTGCAAACACTCACAGAAATCAAAGCCATTCTTGCCTCGCGCGGCCTGCGGCCCAAGCATCGCTTTGGGCAAAACTTCCTGCATGATCACAACGTGCTTCGCGCGCTCATGAAGGCCGCCAACATTTGCGCGGGCGAAGTGATTCTGGAAGTTGGCCCAGGCACCGGCGCGCTCACAGATCTATTGGTCGCCGCCAACGCCCACGTGATCGCCTGTGAAATGGACCGCGACTTGGCCGCCTTCAACCGCGAACGATTTCAAGATCAAATCACGCTCATTGAAGGCGATTGCCTGGCCACCAAGCATTCCCTCAATCCACTCATCACGGCGGCAATCAACGGCCGCCCCTTTCGCTTGATCGCCAACTTGCCGTATCAAGCGGCCACGCCGCTTATCGCTATTTTGCTGAATGACTTTCCGCACTGCATGGGCATGCACATCACCATTCAGCGCGAGGTAGCGCAACGACTTACCGCCGCGCCAGACACCAGCGAAATGGGTTTGCTCAGCGTCATGGCGCAATTTTATTCGTCTATACAAATGGTCGCGGAAATTCGCCCCGGTAGTTTTTGGCCGGAGCCCGAAGTCACCAGCGCCATCATTGAGGTTGCGCCGCACCAACCACGCCCCGCGCTTCCAGCGCATCTGCAAACACTATTGGCGTGCGCGTTTCAACACCGACGCAAACAACTTGGCTCCAGCTTGTCGGCGCAATTCACATTGCCCGCGGACTTTGACCGCACGCGTAGGCCAGAAACATTGTCTGTTCAAGAATGGATCGACCTGGCACACTTCCAAGACGCCTCCAGGCAACATCATTCATAATGACGCCGTGTCGCGCGCCTTGATCGCGCGCATTCAATCCGCTGGATCTGGTCCATTTTTGTAGACCATGCGCAGTGCGTTCCCAGGCGGAACATGCTCCACCTCGCTCATATAGGCGCGCATCAACATCAATCCACGTCCCGATGGAATTTCCAAATTCTCATCCGCCGTTGGATCAGGCACTCCACTTGGATCAAACCCCTCTCCTTCATCACGCACTTCAAATTCCGCTCTTTCATGATTAATGTCACAGCGAAATTGAACCACCTTGCCAGGCGCGCCACGATTGCCGTGGCGAAACGCGTTCACAATCGCTTCCTCCATACAAAGGCGTATCGCAAACTTGGCAAACTCGGTGTATGTGTTGTGAGCCAACGCCGCGGCAATCTCCCGCTGAACTATTTCTAGATCGGTTTTTAAATCCGTCAGCGTTCGATTTTGAATGTAGGGTTCGCTTCTCAATTGAATTGATCCACGCTCCGGCTTACGAATTATTTAAAATTCTTCAGGGCAGCATCCGAGGTGTCGACGATTTGAAACATTTTATTTAATTTTGTAATTTTAAATATTTCAAAAATTGGCTTTGGAATATCACTTAAATACAACTGGCCATCTTTGACACGGACGCGGTTGTGGCACGTAATCAACACTCCCAGCGCCGCCGATGACAAGTGATCCACCCCGCCAAATGAGATCAACACCTTGGGCTTAGCCATGCTATCGATGACCCCAATAATATCTTTTCCAATTTGATGAATAACTGTTTCATCAATAATGCTTTTCTGCGTGAACGTAATTTTTTTTACGCTTCCTTCATCGGCAATTTGAATAACGCTATCTGTGGCACTCATCGTTCGCTCCGTTCAATAGAAATTTTTATCGATTTGATTCCGCAACTTGTATCAGCAATTTACATTCCTGCGTTTCCGCCAGATTCACCCAATTGATTTCTTAAACCAGGAAAGAGAACATCTTCTGTTTCTTGCTGAATTAAAATTTCAGGGCGAATCATCATCATTAAAGTCTGTTCCACTTTGGAATTAATTCGATTGGTGAAGAACCGGTTCACCATTGGAATTTTGCTCAAGACTGGAACACCAACTTCCACTTCATAATCCGTGGTCACTCGTTGTCCGCCAAGAACCGCGGTGCCTTTGTCTGGAACCGTAATAGTGGTTCCAATGGAAGTGGACAGGAAATTGGGTGTTTGAAAGGTGTTTGTTGAAGTCGTTCCAACTGGAACCTGGCTTCCACCAGCGACGGATTGTTGAAATTGCACGCTTGCAAATGTCACTGGTCCTTGCAGTTGAAAGCTTACGTTCAGGCTGACATACCGTCGATCCGCGCTGATGACGCCTTGCAATCCCAGCGAAAATCCTTCGGAAATACTGCTGACAATTGGAGTTCCCGTAACTCCTTGCGTTGTTGGCACAGTAAATCCAGAGACATATGACGTGGTGTTCTGCACGGTAATAAATGAGATCTGTCCATTCTGCATGGTCAATCGTGGCGAGGTCATAAGAACATTTCGCTGATCTGCTTGCGTCGCACGAACCAGCAAGTCCACTTGAACATCATCCAGAAATGTCATGCCAACGGTCAATGCTGGATTGGCCAACGCCGCCGCGCCAAACACTCCCTTGATACCTGCGGCACCAAGTGTGTTCACAAGTGGCAAACCTTCTTGTTGAACGTTGATAGCCGACAGACCATTGCTGACCGAACCGTCTGCGTACGCTGTGCCGTTGGGCTGAAGCGCAATAGGCGTGCCGACTGGACCAGTTTGATATTGAATTTGTCCAGTTGTTCCTGGCAAACCAATGGCTTGACCAGTTGCTACGGAATTCGCAAGTGGACCAGCGTTGGAACCCGTGACACCCGAAAATACAATTGGGTTTTTAAGTTGGCCAGTTTTTGGATCACCCGCGGCGGTTCGATCCGCATTTTGAAAGAAAAAGTCTCGCAAATTAAAATTTGGATCCGCGGTACGCGCCTGTTGATATTGAGAATTGTTGGTGTTGAAATACATATCAAAATCCAACCCAATTTGCTCAAACCAATCGGTGTCGATCTTCAAAACTCGAACTTCAATATTGATTTGCAACGCAAGATCCGCACGGATTTGCTGCAATAAATCCGCAATATTTCGATGCGTGTCTGGTCGTGCGGTAATCACCAGTTTGGTATCAAACGGCTCCATGCTGGCGCCTAAATTCCAAGCATCTGGATCAACTGTTTTCTGAATCAAGTCCTTGATAAAAATAACGCGGCCGGCTTTTCCGTCATCGGTAATAAATGGAATGAGTGGAAATCCTCCACCGCCGCCACCGCCGCCGCCACCGCCGCCACCACCGCCGCCGCCTCCGCCACTACTACCACCACCACCACCACTACCGCCACCACTACCACCACCACCGCCACCACCGCCACCACCACTAATCGACAGTGGCGGAACAGTGACGGAGTCTGGATATTTAAAAACTAAATCCGTCAAGTCGTAAACGCGTGGACGCTTGGCTTCGGGAAGATTTTGCAAGGCCGTAAACGTAGTCACAGCAACTTGACCATTCATAATCTCTGAAACGGCTCGACCACTATCCGAGGTTGGGTTTCCAACCTGCTCTAAAATTCGAGTCAACATGACTCGCGCGCTTACATTGGCTTTATCCAATTGAATGCCCTCGGTTTCGGGGGTAATTTCAATTTCTCCAAGAGCCTTCCAATTCACATACAGCGGAATCTTGGTGATCTGTTTCCAGAAATCTAAAACCTGACTCAATTTTTGATTGGTCGTTTCCGGGAAGTCGAACACATTCTCAAACTGCTTGGCAATGACTTCGTCTTCTGCGGTGCGCGCCCAACCAGCTGGCGGGAAATTTCTATTATCCATTGAAATCCGCGGCCAATCCTCTGGATAGATAATCAGTGCATTGGTGCTCTTTGGCCCATTGCCCGAAAGATTAATTTTGGGCGGAATGGCGGCCTGCATATCTTGCAACTGCATTTGTCCAAAACCAGAATTGCGTTGACGCTGCGCGTCGGACCATTGGCGATACATCTTGGTGCTTTCAAGCACATCTCGAAGCGCCAAGGCTGCTGGATTGCTTGGATCCATAAACAAAATCTGGTCAATCACTTGCAGCGCTTCGTCATATTTCAATTCCATTTGCAACTGGCGAACGCGCATCAACATTTCGCTGATGGTTGCAAGGCGTTTTTGCTGAGCCATTCGCTGCGCATCCGTGGATGCTTTTTGGGCATCACCACGCTGCTTGGCTTGATCAAGCGTTTGCCCAGCAATTCGTGATGAATTGATCTGATCAATCAGCGCGTCAGCGCGAATATTCATGGCATCAAATTGAGCCGGAATCAGAATGGCTTGATCTCTTGCCACCAACTGCTTGGCGGAACTTGCATCAAGCTGCGCGCCGGCATAGTCGCCGCGGTTTAATTTTTCGCCGCCTCGAAACATGTCGTTTTCAAATTCGGCGTTTAGGCGTTGACGACGCAACGTTATGTCATCACTGACTTTATCCAACAAACTTCCGCCCCCTTGATCCAATTGCGCCTGCGCTGTTTGCAAGCCTTTTTTGGCTTCCACATTCAGCGGATTCGCTCCCAGAACCGTGGTCCAGCAATCAATCGCCGTGCGCCATTGTGACGCGGCCATGGCGGCCCGCGCATTGGCAAGGGCAGAGACTGGATCTGAACCGCCAGCAAGTGATGGCGGCATTGCGGGCTTGCTTTGAGTTGAATCTAAAAGATCATCGGACGCTGTCGGCGCTTCGTCAGTGGAAGTTTCTTTAGCCCCATTTTCTTGACCACCTGAAAGATCTGGTTCGGAAGAATTTGCTGGCGTAATGTTGCCTGTTGGATCTGGTTCGGCGGAGTTGTCTGGTTCAACCCCGGTTGGTTGATCAGGCACGTTAGTTGGGTCGGGTTCAGTGGATTTTGGTGGAACCACCGCTGGCGCTTTGGCGGTAGTTGAGCGTGTTTTACGGGGAGTTTCCGCTGGTGGCGGCTCGATTGGATCATCTTGCGCACTTGCAACTTCATTCACGCCATTGAAGAACAATGGAAGCGTAGGTGCCCAAGCAAGAAGTGCGGCGGTCGCAAGAAGACAGAAATTGCTTCCGCGGAAATATTTGGATTCCGTCATTGGTCGAGACATCTTTGTAGGGCTCCGAGCTTGTGGCTCGCTTGTTCTTATTAGAGGTGTGGCGAAAAAAGTTAGGGTCGTGAAAGATCGTTTCGAAGAACCCAACCACACGGTTCCTTACAAGTGGCAGAAGGTACCTTGCACGCCAAAAACCCGCAACAGTGCGCCAAAGTTGATATTTGAAATATTCACTTGTGGATAAACCAAGCGCCTTTGGCGGGCGACGGGCATCGCTACAATCGCGTATATGGCGCACAAAAACCCCCAAAATGCCCGTCTGGCCCTGGAAGATGGAACTGTCTTTCATGGCAGTGGTTTTGGCGCGTGTTCGCCCTCCAACATGGCTTTAGGCGAGGTGGTTTTCACCACGGCCATGTGTGGCTACCAAGAAGCGCTGAGTGATCCAAGTTTTTCGGGGCAAATCTTGGTCATGACGCCCACGGAAATTGGCAACTACGGCGTCAACAATGACGATGTTGAAAGCGCCACGCCGCAGGTCGCCGGGTTTGTCATTCGCGAACTTTCCGCGCGTCACTCCAATTACCGCGCCACGCAAGACCTGAGCGCGTGGTTGGCGCAGCACGGCGTGATTGGCATTTACGGAATTGACACGCGCGCACTTGTTCGAAAGTTGCGTACGCAAGGCGCGTTGCGCGGCGTGATTAGCGGAGACGAAAAATTCAGCGATGAGCAACTTGTGTCCAAGGCAAAAGCAATTGTGTCTATGGCTGGACAAAATCTTGCGGCGCGCGTCAGTCCCACGTCGCCAGGAACATGGACGCAAGATCTTGGCGCGTGGGCGGACGCGCATGACACTGGCACGTCTGCTGAAAATAAAACCGGCGGCGTTAAAAAATTCAAAGTGGCGGCGCTGGATTGCGGGGCCAAGCGAAATATTTATCGCCATCTTGCGCAGCGTGGTTGCGAAGTGATCACGCTGCCGCACAACGCAAGCGCGGCGGATATTCGCGCGCTGAAGCCTGACGGACTTTTCATTTCTAATGGTCCAGGCGACCCCGCGGCCGTGGCGGCCACCGTGGCTACTTTGCGCGAAATTGCGGGCGAAATACCTACTTTTGGCATTTGTCTTGGGCATCAATTGTTGGCGTTAAGTTTGGGCGCCTCAACTTGGAAACTCAAGTTTGGCCATCGCGGCGCCAATCAACCGGTGCGCAATGTGTTGACGGGTCGGGTTGAAATCACAAGTCAAAATCATGGTTTCTGTGTGGATGAAGTTTCGCTGCGCGCGGCTGGCGGCGAGCCCACGCACATTCATTTGAACGATGGAACGTTGGCGGGATTTCGACACACGCACAAACCTATTTTCTGCGTGCAGTACCACCCAGAGGCAAGCCCTGGTCCACACGAGTCGGCGTATTTGTTTGACTGCTTCATTGACATCATGCAAACGCGCGCGCCGGTGACGGCGCAGCAAATGGAAACGCACCAATCCGCATCCGCCCGCGTTGCCGCGGCGGCCACGGCGTAAGCGGCGCAGCATGCGCGGCCTGTACGACGAACCTATTTGCAAACACATTCTTGTGGCCGTGGAGCGCGGCGTGGATCGCTATCCCGACGGCTTGACCTACGGCGTGCCGCAGTCGCTCTTGCGCGTGGGCGTTGGTCATCGCGTGAAAGTTCCGCTTGGTCGTGGCGACTCCAGCACATTCGGTTGGGTGGTGAAAGAAATTCCGCCAGAGCAAGCCGCTTCCATTGCGCCGGATCGCATGAAGTCTATTCTTTCCATAGAAGACACCGACCCGTTGCCCGCGCAAATTGTTGAATTAGCCCGCTGGATGAGCGTGTATTACTGCTGTCCGCTTGGCGTGGCGCTGGCGGGCGCGCTACCAGCTGCGGTTAAAAAAGCCATTGGCCGCGTTGAATCCACATGGATTGATCAAACCGATTTGGGTGCGCAGGCTTTGAGCGCGTCGACGTTGGCAACACCGCGTGGTGCAAAGAAGAATACAAATGTGGATGCGCTTGCGACCCAAGGCGATGAGTCTGTAAAAATTGTAACGGCACCAAAACCAATTCCTCTTTCAGTTGCGCACAAAAGAATTTTGCAAGTGTTGCGCGACACACCGCCAGAACTTCTTCCGATTGAGTCGCGTGAACTTTTAAAGAAGGCCGCGGTGGCAACGCGTGCTCCGCTGACGGCGCTCATGAAGATTGGATTTGTCAGCGCGGTGAAACGCTCCAGCGTGGAAGCTGGCTCGCTGACGCCAGAGAATGCGCCGCGCGATTTTTCAAAGGACTGCCCCGCTCTTACCGCGTCGCAAAGCGCGGCGGTGAATTCCATTCACGCCACAAGTACCGCTGGTTTTTCGCAGCATCTTTTGTTTGGCGTCACAGGCAGTGGAAAAACGGAAGTGTATTTGCAACTGATAGAATTGTGCAGAAATGCGGGCAAAACAGCTATTTTATTGGTTCCAGAAATTTCACTCACGCCGCAAACTACGGCGCGTGTGTTGCGGCGGTTTCCAAACGACCGCGTGGCTATTTTGCATTCGGGCTTAACGGCGGCGCAGCGCAATCAACAGTGGACCATGGTGGCGCGCGGCGAAGCAAAAATAATTGTCGGCGCACGCAGCGCCATCTTCGCGCCGGTGCCGGACGGCGCACTTGGTTTAATCATGGTCGACGAGGAACACGATTCATCTGGATACAAACAAGATCAAGCGCCGCGCTATCACGGACGCGATGTCGCCATTCGCCGCGCGCAAATGGCGGAGTGTCCAGTGGTGCTTGGAAGCGCCACGCCCAGTTTGGAAAGTTGGTTCAACGCCACCGAGCGCGGCATCAGCACGCTGCATCGCTTGCCAGAGCGCGCGCCCGGCTTGGTCACGCCCACCGTGGAAATCATTGACTTTTCCCAGGATATGAAGCACTTTCGCGACAAGCGCGTGCACTTGCTTGGCGCGCGCCTGGCGGATCGTTTGGCGTACGTGATTGAGAATGGCGGGCAAGCGCTCATGCTTCTCAACCGCCGCGGATACGCCAATTGGATTTCCTGCGCCGCGCGTTGCGGCTGGATGATGCGCTGCCAACATTGTGATACTGGAATGATTTGCCACGCCGGCCCGCGCTCGCGCTTTGTCCGTTGCCATCATTGTTTAACCGAGCAACTTCTTCCACAAACTTGTCCTTCATGCAAAATGGGAGTGACCGTGTTTGGTTTGGGCACGCAACGCGTGGAGGAAGAATTAGCGCACGTGCATCCAGCACTTGCAAAAGCCGGCGCGGTGCTTCGCGTTGATGGCGACACCATGCAGAACAGCCACGACATTTATCAAGCGCTCGCACGCTTTGCTTCAGGTGAGGCGAAAGTGTTGGTTGGCACGCAAATCATCGCAAAAGGCCTTGATTATCCCAATGTTCGGCTGGTTGGCGTGGTCAACGCCGACACCGCGATCAACTTGCCGGACTTCCGCGCGGCAGAGCGAACCTTTCAACTTGTCAGCCAAGTCGCAGGTCGTTGCGGCCGTGGGGCCGGCACCGCGCAAGCCATTGTGCAAACTTTTCAACCCGACGCGCTTCCCATTCGCTTAGCGGCCGCGCACCAATTTGAGGAGTTTGCACAACAAGAACTGGCCTCGCGCAAACAATTCGACTTGCCACCGTACCGGCGTATGGCGCGCATTGTTGTGAAACATGAAACTCTTGCAACTGCGCAAAGCATTGTTTCAGACATTCGCCGCGCGCTTGAGCGTTTGCCAGAAGCAACGGGCGCGCACTTTCGTGGACCGCTGCCGTGTCCCATCGCGCGCATCGCCGATCGCTTTCGCATTCAACTTGAAATCTTGGCCACGGACGCCAGCGCCTTGCAGCGCCTTATGGCGGCGGCGCGCAATCGGTCCATCTTTCCAAGTGGCGAAGTGTGCGCGGTTGATATTGATCCCGTCGCGTTGCTCTAAACATAAACGGCACTTCCGCTCGCTTTCAAGGGCAAATATCGCTAATATGGCTCTGTTTCACAGGCACTCTGTCAATCCGTTTTTCATACGTTTGCCGCGCCATAAAAGCACTATCTTTGAAAGCGACATTTGGAGCATTCTTCAGTGAGCAACAGCCCTTCTTCTAATCCTTCCCCGTCACCGCACTCCGCCGCAGCGTCGGTCAATGGTCTTGACCCCGCGTTGCTTGAGGCGCTCTACGCCGATTGGCAGCGTGACCCCGCGAGCGTGAATCAAGAGTGGCGAAGTTTTTTCCAAGGCTTTGAACTTGGCTTTGAGCGCTCGCCAAATCCCGCCGCTGATGCCGCGCCGATCACCAATGAAAAATCATCTGCGACTTCCGCCGTGTCCGCTGTTCCAGCCGCAACTGCAATGACCCACGGCTCACAAAGCAAAGTCGCCGGCCTCATTGACGCCTATCGCACGCTTGGACATTTGGCGGCGGCGCTTGATCCACTTGGCGTGGAGCGTCCATTTCCAGAAGAGTTGCAACTTGAATCATTCGGCTTGACCGACAATGATTTAGCCGCCTCGTTTGATCCCGGAACGCTGCCGCTTGCCAATCCAAGTTCGCTTACGGAAATCATTAATCTTCTGGAAGAAACCTATTGCCGCCACGTGGGCGTTGAGTATCAACATGTACAAAATCCGCAGCAGCGCCGTTGGCTTCAGCAACGCATGGAAAGCGTGCGCAATCAGCCACAATTTGATGTTTCCGTGCGCAAGCGTTTGCTGGAACGACTTGTCGCGGCGGAGGGTTTTGAATCATTCCTAGAGAAGCGTTTCATTGGCAAAAAACGATTTGGCCTAGAAGGTGGCGAAAGTCTGATTCCATTGCTTGACGCAATCGTTGATCAAGGTCCCGCGCTTGGCGTGCGCGAATTTTCTTTTGGCATGGCCCACCGCGGCCGGCTGAATGTGCTGGCCAACATTTTGGAAAAACGATTCGACCAAATCTTCACCGAGTTTGACGAAGCCTGGACGGAAGACTTTCTGTCCGGTGGCGGCGATGTGAAATATCATCAGGGCTATTCAAGCGATGTGAAGACCACCAGTGGACAAACGCTTCACATTACGCTGGCCGCAAATCCAAGCCACTTGGAATTTGTTTCAAGCGTGGTCATGGGTCGCTGCCGAGCCAAGCAACGGCTTGCCAATGACACTGAACACCGCACCAGTGTTGTGCCAATTCTTATTCACGGCGACGCCGCGATTCCGGGCCAAGGCGTTGTGGCCGAATGTTTCAACATGATGTTGCTGCCTGGTTTCACCGTGGGCGGCTCCATTCATGTGGTCATTAACAATCAAGTGGGTTTCACCACGGATTCAAAGGATTTATTCAGCGGCCGCTACTGCACCGACATTGCAAAAATGGCCAACGCGCCCATATTCCATGTGAATGGCCAAGACCCCGAAGCCTGCGCATGGGCCGCGCGTCTTGCCATTGAATGGCGCCAA
>CAIWNO010000375.1 GCA_903914045.1 uncultured bacterium
AGTGGTCTTACGCTGAACGCCGAAGTCCGCGTTGTCTCGGGCACTGGCAAGCACATTGTTTCATTCACCGACTCCATGTTGTTCACGCACTTTGGTCTTTCAGGACCGGCGGTGCTGGACATCAGTCGTCACCTCATGATGGAGCGAACGCGTGACGCGGCGGCGTCGCTGCAGATTTGTTTTTTACATGACCTGAAGGATGGTTTGAAAAACAATTCCAAATTAAGTTGCACGCTTGATGAAGCCGACGCGTGGCTACTGGACGCCAAGGCGCAATCGATTGTGTCGCGTCTGCGCGAAAAGTTGCCGGAGCGCCTTGCCAAAACATTGTTGGAAAGCGTTGGCATTGCCACGGATAGAACCGCCAAGCAAATAGACCGCGATCGCCGCCGCGCGCTGGCTCAACTATTGTGCGCAGCGCCAGTTGAGGTTGTCGGCGACCGCGGATTCACACACGCCGAAGTCACCGCTGGGGGCGTTCCATTGGTTGAGTTGGATTTGTCCAGCATGCACAGCCGCAAATGTCCTGGCCTTTATTTGGCTGGCGAAGTCTTAGATGTGGACGGTCGCATTGGCGGATTCAATTTTCAATGGGCCTGGGCCAGCGGATTTGTGGCGGGCATTTCCATGGCGAATTCATTGCGTTCTTGACTACACTTTCTGAAGCGCCATGAGCAAACAAGTCGATAGATGATCGTGTTTCCAATCCATCTCAATCGTTGTGCCCACGCCGTTCTTGCGTGCGTTGCCCTGCTCGCCACCACCATTGCCTCCGCCGCCGATCTTGCTTCGACGGTCAAAGGATTGGTGAACACATCGTCGCCCAAAAAAGGAACCGTCGCTGTCAGCGTGCGTGGCGACGACGCCCTTGAACTTGTGCGCATCAACTCCGACACGGCCATGGCGCCAGCGAGCAATGAAAAACTGCTCACCACTGGCGCCGCGCTTCGCTTGTTTGGGTCTGACTTTGTTTTTCAGACGCGTCTTGTTCGCCAAGGCGATCGCTTGATCGCGATTGGAGATGGCGATCCATCGTTCGCGGATCCAGAACTTCTGTCGCGCATGATCCATACGGATAAAGATGGAAATCAAATCAGTGGTATGACACCAGAGGCGTTGCTTGATCTGTGGGTGCAAGCCGCCAAGTCTTCTGGCATGACCGAATGCAAAGAGTTGGTGATTGATGACCGCATCTTTGACCGCGTTGATGTACCCGCGGGTTGGCCAGCCGACCAACTCAACGAACACTATTGCGCACCTGTTGGCGGAATTACATTTCACCTGAATCGCCTTGATTTATGGGCAAAACCTGCGGATCGTGGCGCGGAGATTTTTCGGATTCGCCCCAACAACGACTTTGTTAGTTTGATTAATCAAACTAAAAAATCCAAGGGTAAAGATGATGGACTCTGGATTCAACGCGAGGATGCGCTTAATACATTCACCATTCATGGCGAATGCAAAAAAACTTTGGAAGAACCCGTCAGCATCACGTTGGTACATCCTTCCAATTTCTTCGCGCAACTTTTAGCGGAACGCTTGACCAATGGTGGAATTTCCGTGAAGTCAGTCCGCTTAGCCAGCGCCATTGATCCAGTGCCTCAAGGCGACACAGTTGGACCAGTCATACGAACCCCCATTGCCACTGTGCTGACGCGCTGCAATGTGGATAGCCAGAATTTATACGCCGAGTGCTTGCTCAAGCGCATTGGATTTGTTTCCACTGGAAAGCCTGGGTCTTGGCTGAATGGATCTGATGCGGTTGAAAAATGCGTGCGCGCGCATATTGGCGACAAAGTAAATCTTGCATCGCTTGACGCGGTGGATGGCTCCGGACTTTCCAAAGAGAATCGAGTCAGCGCCAGCATTCTGAGCGCGTGGCTGAATGATTTGGTCAGCGACGAAAAAATTGGATCCCTGTTCACGGC
>CAIWNO010000376.1 GCA_903914045.1 uncultured bacterium
AACGCCGCGCCATTGTTCATTCCAATTGTCGCGCTGTTGTGGATGCGCATCGCCATACGCCCCGCGGTGATCGCAAGCCTGCTTGTTGGATTTGTGGGAGTGATCATGATCCTGAAACCAAGCGCTGAATTGTTGAAAGACCCGGCCGCGCTCATTGCTATCAGCGCCGCCGCATTTTCGGCAGTGGCACTGGTAAGCGTAAACGCACTTTCAAGCACGGACAAATCAAACACAATTCTATTTTATTACTTTTTCATTTCAACAATCGCCACGTTGCCATTTACGTTCATGCAGTGGCAAACTCCACAAGGCAATCAGTGGATGTATTTGCTTGGCGTGGGAGTATTCATGGCGTTGGGGCAGCTGTTTATTATTCTTGCGTACAAGCATGCCAGCGCAGCGCAAATTGCTCCGTTCAATTATTCCGTGGTGATCTTTTCCGGAATCATTGGATGGATGGTGTGGCACACGGCACTCGACATGACGGCGCTGCTTGGAATCGCACTGGTCTGCGCTGGCGGAATCGCCAGCATTCTGTTCACGGCAAAAAAACAATCGCATGCGTTTGTGTTGTCGCACTCGCATTATGGGCAAAGAGTGGAGGAAGCTGAATGAGCGACCATTTCAACAGCGCGGCGGAATGTGACGAAGCCAACAATATTAAGCAAATAAAGCCTGAATTAGCGTGGCGCGATGACTCCATTGTTGGCGAGTCGCCAATTTGGTGCCCGTCCGTGAACCAGTTGTATTGGGTCGACATTCGACGCAACCGCGTGCAACGATTTGATCCGCGCACTGGTAAAAATATTTTTAGAACGCTGGATGACATTGTGACGTCGGTGAATTTGCGCGCGGGTGGCAGTCTGGTGTTGACGCTAAAAAAAGAATTTGCGTTTATGAATTTTGAAACTGGCGCAGTGACGCGCGCTGGAAATCCCGAACCGGATCAAATTGGAAATCGTTTCAACGACGCCAAGTGCGACCGCGCTGGCCGGTTGTGGGCGGGCACCATGGGCGACGCGAATTGGATGTCCCCCACCGGAAGTTTGTACCGCTTCATGGGCGCGGACCACGTGAAACGCGAACGCGGCGAAGTAATTTGCTCCAATGGAACAGGCTGGAGCCCTGACAATAAAACCATGTATCACACGGAAAGCTTTCGCTGGGCCGTGTTCGCCTACGACTTTGACAACGCCACTGGCCAGATTTCAAATCGTCGCCCGTTCATACAACTTGATCCCAAGGGCAAGGAATTTCCAGACGGCCTCACTGTTGACGCCGACGGATTTATTTGGAGCGCGCATGTTGGCGGCGGACGAATTGTGCGCTACGACCCGCAAGGGAAAGCCGAGCGCGAAGTGATTCTTCCTGTGAGCCGCGGCACGAGTTGCGCGTTTGGCGGCGCAGATTTCAAGACGCTCTATATCAGCAGCGCGCGCGAAACGCTTTCGCCTGCTGACATTGAACGAGAACCGCTCGCGGGAAGTTTGTTTGTGTGCGATCCCGGCGCCCAAGGAATTGCCGAAACTCCGTTTCGTGAGTGAGATATTTTGACCATCAAAATTGCGTGAGCTACTTCTATGTGCGTAATGAATGCTTCACGCACGCCGCAATTGCTTTTGTAAATATTTTCTCACGGTCGTCTCGCTGACGCTTGTCTTTATTTTTTAATGCTTGTGGCTCTCACGCTCACAATTATCTTTTCACACCCATCGCGCTTGCGCTCAAACTTATTTTTTGACGCCACCATTCGCGCCCGCATTGACTCCAGGATCCACCAACTGCAACGCCGCCTCAGCCGCGTTTTTTTCCATCTTCACAACTTCGGCCTCGGTCTCTGGAAATTCCGTCACCGCCGCGATAATGCCATCGCCAATTCCAAGCAGCGCCCAACCTGCGATCAAGCCCGCGCACACCGCCTCTTTGGAATCAACCCACAAGCGATATCCAAACTCGCCAATGCGCTCGTGATATTTGCGCTCCATGCCGGTGAATATGGCCGCGCCAATCCACATCATGATTGTGCTTTCTGGCGGCAACACCACGCCAAGACCAATACCAACGGCGGACAG
>CAIWNO010000377.1 GCA_903914045.1 uncultured bacterium
AATCAGTGCATATGAAATCCTTCACCGCAGTCATTGAAAAAGACGCTCAAACGGGAATCTATGTTGGCTATGTGCCTGGATGGCCTGGCGCGCATTCCCAAGGTGAAACCGTTGAAGAACTCCGCAATAACTTGGCCGAAGTGATTTCCATGTTGCTGGAAGACGGCGAACCCAAACTTGAAGCCCAATTTGTAGGAACCGAACAACTGAAAGTTGCCTAGCGTGGGCGAGATTCCGGTTCTGAAACCACGGCAGGTAGAGCATGTCTTTTGCGCCTTGGATTTATTTTAGTTCGCCAACGCGGGTCGCATCGTCAATATCGCCACTCGGATGCAAGGCGCACAACAATTCCATTTCATGCCCGGGACATCACTCCATCGTTGCTGCGAAAAATTGCTCGCCACATTGGAGTGACGGTTGAGCAAATGATCAACTGATTTGTAACCCACTTGGCAAATTCGGATTTGCGTTTAAATTACCCATCAACCATGACGCAGTTCCGGCCGTTCTATAAACAAGTCCAAGCGCACTACGACTTGTCCAATGATTTCTTCGCGCTGTTCTTGGATTCATCCATGACCTACAGCTGCGCGTACTTTGCGCGCGACAACATGTCGCTGCATGAGGCGCAACTTGCGAAGATTGATCTGTCATTGGGAAAGTGCGATTTGCCGCGCACAGTTGCGACGATGGACAATGGCGCGCAAACAACAACCGCTATAACCACGCCCGCGCTAACTGCGATCAATCCAAGCAACGCTACCGCAATAACAACCCCCGCCACTACTCGCATGAAATTGCTTGACATTGGTTGCGGCTGGGGCGCCACCGCTCGCCGCGCAGTTGAGAATTTTAATGTGGACGTGATCGGCCTCACGCTGAGCAATGAACAACACGCGCTGATCACGCAATCTATCGCCAACAACAACAACAACAACAACAACAACAACAACAACAACAACAACAACATCAACAACAACTCCGCCATTCATAGTTCCACCACACCCGCCGCGGCAAAATCCGCCGCCGCTCACAATGCGCCCGCCAACTCCCTCGCGAAACACATTGACTTTCGCCTGCAAGGCTGGGAAGAATTCACCGAACCCGTTGACCGCATCATTAGCATTGGCGCGTTTGAACATTTCCGCGCCGAGCGCTACGAAGCTTTCTTCACGCGCGCGTTCTCACTACTTCCGCGCGGCGGTCGCATGATGCTGCACACGATTGTGCAACCAGACATCAATGAACTTCGCCAACGAGGCATTGTGGTGGACCACGAGGCCGTCACGTTCGCCAAATTTATTTGCAAGAACATTTTCCCTGGCGGACAACTGTGCTCGCCGCAAGTCATCACGCGCCACGCCACCAACGCTGGCTTCACGCTTGCGCACAGCGAGTCGCTACGCCTGCACTACGCGCGCACGCTTGACATGTGGGCCGACAATTTGCGCGCGCGCCGCGAGCAAGCCATCACCATCACCAACAAAGACACCTACGACATGTACATGCATTACCTCACTGGCTGCGCGCACTATTTCCGCACCGGCCACAATGATGTGATGCAGTTCACGCTGCAAAAGTAAACCTGCATTTGTTGCGGACATGCAATTGATACGCATTGCACCGCAATTACAAAGCGCACCCTTCAGCTAAACGCGCGTTTCCCCTTCATTATAAAATCTCTCAACCCCACGAAATTTCCAACGCCCCCCTTCACGCCGTCGTGAATTATTGAGGAGGCGGCGGAGTCTTTGCGTCAGTCTTGGCCGTACCCTTGGCGTCGGTTTTGGCGTCGGTCTTAGCACCTTTGGCCGGAGCCGCAGGCTTGGCATCACCCTTGGCCGCGGTCTTTGTCGCGCCCTTGCCATCCGCCTTGGCGGCTGGCTTTGCGTCGCTCTTGGCCGCGCCCTTTGCGGCAGCGTCCTCGGACTGCTGAACCTTGGCGGCCTCTTCTGGTGTGGCGGCAATGTACAACGTGGACTTCTCAATCGACATCACATATTGACGATTCAAGTTGAACGCGTACGTCTTTGTCGCAGCCGCGTTGGCCTCATTGAGTTGCTTTAACAGCAAATCAAATTGTCCTTGTTGATACGCCTTGTCCTTGGAGTCGGTCGAAGCGTCCAGTGTCGCCTTCATAGCCGCGGCCTGCTGGCGCAACTGTTGCAAATTTTGCACCGCGGTTTGAAATGATTGATTGGCTTGCGCATCGTTCAATGTTGCAACCTTCAGCGTCTTTGATGGAGCGCTTCCATCTTTGGACGCGGGCTGCTTGGCAATTTCTTCCTCTGTCAGCACAATATAAATATCGCTGGATTCAGGAATACGAACGTAGTTGCGCAGAATGGAATAGCCATAGGTCTTGGCCATAGTTTGATTGTCGGCGTCCAATCGCTTCACTGCGGAGTCAAGTTGCGCCTGCAGTTCGTCATGCGCCTTGCCCGCTGGAGCGGCGTTGGTGGATTCATTCAGCTTCACAATTTCTTGGCGCTGCGCCTGCAGAACCTGCACATTGCGTGTGAATTCGTCATTGGCGGCCTTGCCTTCAATGGAGGAAATTTTCACAAGCGATGTCTGCCCTGCGGCATCCGCTTGGGCAGCTGGCGCGGCTTTGGTGGCGGAACTTTGATCAGCCAACGCCACAGTGGTGAAGGCGCAAACCGTCGAAACAAGAATTGCATTTGTGAGTCGCATTATATTTTCCTTTGATGTACAGAGATGAAATATCTACACGGAAATGTAGAAGACAAACAGAATATCAAAACCTACTTACAAGACTTGCTTAGCGCAAAGCCACCGGAACGGCGCCCGTTGCGGCTGGTTTCTTGTTCGAAGCAGCCTTCTTGGCCTTGGTTGCGGCGGGTTTCTTGCCAGTGCTGGTGGCTTTCTTGGGCTTCAAATCAGCTGACGCATCTGACTCATCCGAATCCAGTGTGTCGGCGCTTCCCAACAAACCAATCGGTGGCAGCGAAGCCATTGCCTGTGGAATCATTGTCGCAGGATTACCGTACGACACACCACTTGCCGCGCTCAGGTCAAGAATCTCACCACCTGTTCCTGTTAACAATGCTGCCGTAATTGTGGTTGGGTAGAACGTCTTGGCATAGCCAGCAAGCGTTCCAGAACCGTCCACATTGCCAGTTGGATTAGAGAACACAGCGCTTATTCCAGCACCAGACATTACCGGCGTGCTGCTAAAGAACACTTGTCCACCAACCACAAAGTCCACGCCGGGATCGTTCACAGTGCCGCCAGTGTTGGTGACAATTGGACCAGCCGCATGCGCAAGCACCGTAATGCTGTTCGCGTTTACGCGCAGATTTCCAACCGCGTTCATGTCACTTAGCGTTGCCGTAGCCGCATTACCACCAGACAGACCAGCGATACGGATACCACCCAGGGTTGTCAACTTGTGATTGTGACCCATGGCAAAGTCCGTGGTGAAGAATTGAATGTTGCCGCCGCTCACAATGGTGGCAACTGTTGCTGGAGTAGCAAGAATAGTGTTGGTGTTCAATCGCACTGAAAGAGCCGTGACCGTGGCAACCGTGTCAGCAAAGGTAATGGTGCCGCCAGGAATGCTGCCGCAATCAACCGTCAAGTTTCCAATTTGATTGATTGAACCCAACGTTCCACCCAACGTTCCAGCAAAGTTCACGCTGCCTCCCGCAAGCACGGTCATATTCTCCACGCCAGTTAATGTGGTGACTTGGCCATTAAAGTTAATGTCGCCAAGGATTCCAGTTGCTGTAAAGACAACATCGGTGTCAAGTTGAACACCGCCGTTATAAGTTTGAACTCGAATTGTTGTCACGTCGCCGCTGAAGCGCGTTGTGAGGTCAGCCGCGGTCACAGTTAAACTAAGCAACGGACCATTTACACCGCCACCGATCACGCCGCCAAAGACCACATCGCCAGCGGTGCCGGACACGCCAGCGCCAGCGTTCACAACCAAGTCAAACGTGCCGTCAATGGTTGAAGCAAATCCAATGTCATCAGCAAGGCCACCGCCACTTGTCACAGTCACATTGTCTGTCAGCGTTACGGCCGATGCGAACGTAATTGCTTCATTGGTGCTGGTAATGTTGCCACCAAGACTATTGGTGCTTGCTGCATCGCCACTGGTTTGCGTGAAGGAGCCATCAACAACAAGGCTCAAGCCAGTGCCTGTTGTGAAGGCACCGCTATTGGTCACATTCATGGCCGCAAGACTGCCCGCAACGCCCACCGCGCTAGCACCCGTGCCGTTCATGGTCAGGTTGTTGCCGGTAAAATTAAACGCACCTGCAAGCGTGATCAAATCATCGAATGTGGTGGTTCCAGAACCAAGGTTTTGCGTGAAGCTGTCCAAAGCAACAGTTTTTGCAAAGTTCACATCAATTGCATCAGTAATGGTGATGGCAAGCAATGGACTTGTGAAACCAACATTGTC
>CAIWNO010000378.1 GCA_903914045.1 uncultured bacterium
CTTCAAGAGCGAGGGCTTCAATGAGATTGTGATTAACCATGTTGTCGTTTCAATAGGGTGCGTGATGAGCCGCGCGGACCACGCCGCGAAATCGGCCAGGAATAAACGCCCCGGACACGCGTCCGTGAAAGGCGCCGGCGACATGCCGGGTCGATGATGGTAACGAAAAACCCGCTTGAATTAAAGGGCAATTGAAAGTTTCATCATGGCCCGCAACGCGCGGTGATTTCAGGCTTGCGCGGGTGATGGCGCGGGTGATGGCGCGGGTGATTACGCTGGCGATTGAGTTGGTGATTGAGTGAACGATTGCGCTTGTGAATCGCTTACCAGCGTGGCCTTTCTATGGCGCTTGCGCGCGCGGCGCATGTGCACAAATCCCCACGCGCCGACGACATTAATCATGAGGCACACAAAGAAACTCCACGCGCCAAGGTTGTGGCCCTTGAGCCACTCGTACAAACCCACCGCAAGAAATGGCGCGATCAGACCGCGGATTCCATTCAGCGTGACATGCACGCCCATGTACTCCGCGTCGCGCTCTGGAGGCGCGAAATCTTGGTGGCCCAAATTCCACGCCAAACTTCCGCCGGCGAAACCAATTCCAAGCAGCGCGCCGGAAATATAAAACAGCGGCATGGATTTGGCCAGCGCCGCGATAAAAATCAAAGCCGCAGCGCTGACAAATGTCCACGCGTGAATGGCGCGGAAATCAACCACATGCGAGCGGTCAAGTCGCCGCGCCCAAAATGGAATGGCCAGCGGCATGATCAACAACGGAATCACGGTGGTCACCAAAATTCCCTGCGCATATGTCGCGTTCATTTCATCCTCTAGCACAATGGCTAGCGGCGCGGAGATCATGAGATTGCCAAGACCAAACACGGACATCCACAACATGAACTTTGCATATTGCGGATCTTGTTTGAGCACGCGCAGCACGGATGTTGGATTCAGTTGCGGACCGCTGCGCTTGGGCGCGGCTTTCTCCGCGCGCAATAATCTTTTTTCGCCGCGCATGGGAACGCGCCGCCACAAAATATTTCCAGCGATGCCAAGCACGGCGAGCGCGGGAAAAAGAATGTGGAAACTTTTGGAATTAAAGTCCATGGCCGCGCCAATGGCCCAGCCGCACAGTGCCAGCACCAGACTTTGCACGGTGGCCATATTTCCAGCGATTTTGGCTCTGATTTCGCGTGGATAGTTGGCGCGCCACACGGCGGAGCGCAACGTGATCACGCCCGTCCACGTGATGCGCGCCAGCGTGGCCAAAATGCAAAGCATCCACAAGCCCCAGCGTTGTTCGGGCATAAGCGCAATGGACGCCACACACACCGCGGTCATGGTTTGTAGCGTGGCGATGTACGCCACTTTCGGTTTTCCTTGCGAGTGCGCGGCCCAAATAAAACTTGTCAAGTTTGCAACGTTGGGCGCGGCGGTGACCAGCGCCACGGCCAGATTCAGTTCGGTTGCACCAATGCCTTCAATGCCGGTGAATGTTTTCTTCACCACCACGCCAAGAGTTCCACCTTCAATGGCGCCCAGAAAAAATGGCAGGAACGCCCAACTTAGAATTTCATTGATGTACGCCGGCCGCGACATGGGCGGCAAGTGGCGTGGATGAAAGCGCGTCAGGAAACCTTCTGGCGCGCGCGCCTCGCGTTTGATGTCAGTGGGTGCGTTCATCCGATTCGGCAAGCATAGGCGGACGAATTTGTGTGTAAATACATTTTCTATTTTCGGCTCTTTGCCCCGTCGGAGGAACAGAAATAAATTCTGTCGCTTCACAAGGAAGCGCTCTCTAACGAAGTTGCCCGAACCCGCATTCACGTGGGTTCCCCGGCCATCGTTCCCGATCTTCCACGCCGCGCGAACGCGAGAGGCATGATCATTGACGCAGCCATTAAGTAGGGATCCCTTGGGGTTCGCATCGGTCCGGACGCGTGGTCAAAGGTCGCCCGACGGGGCAAAGAGTCGAATGACTCAGTCTATGCCTGCAATATTTTGTTCGCCAACTCGTTTTTGTGCTTCATTCAAAGCGATTTTGTAGTGCTCGGCCACGCTGTCAAGCGACTCTGGAATCACGCGCGCGCCAGCCACCGTGGACATGAAATTGGTGTCGCCATTCCAGCGCGCAACAATGTGCGCGTGAGCGTGTTGCGGAAGTCCGGCGCCACCAGCGCGGCCTTCGTTCACGCCAATGTTCATGCCTTGCGGTTTCAGCGCCACATCCACAAGCGCCGCGGCAAGATCCACCAGGCTCCACAATTGCGCGCGTTGTGTGGCGGAGTAATCCATCAACCGTGCACGCGCTTGGCCAAGCGCCACCAATAAATGTCCGTTGGAATATGGATATCGATTGAGCAAAATAAATCCGTGCTCGTTTCGATAGACAACATGTTGCGCAAGATCGAGTTGCGGATTTTTCCACGCAGCCATCAGAAAGTTTCCGTCGGAGTCGGCGGGAGCGTTGATCTTGGATTGCGTCGCCTGCGATTCAAGATCACGGATGTACGCCATGCGCCACGGTGCCCACAAGTTTCGTTGCATGCGAGAAATGGTACACGCCGCCACGCGAAGTTCACTTGATATCGGTTGCACATCGGCGGCAGGCTCTTACAACTTCAAGCGCGTCTAGAAGAAGCACTTTCAAGGTGTAAAGGAGTTCCGTGGCAGCATGTGTGGGAGCAGTTGCGGATTCGTTGGACGTGACTTTTTTTATTTTTCATTATTCGAAGAACTCGCATCTTGAATCCATTGCCATGCGCGCATGGTGGCGCGACTAGAAAGATCGTCTTTGAAATCATTGATTACCAAGGGAAATTCAACGGTTCCTGACCACCACGTTGTGACTTGCGCCCCCGAATAAAGCCCGGCCACGCGGCGCGCCAGCGACTCATTGCCGCGAATTCGCATGGTCCAATGTGCATTCACAGCTGCACGATCCAGCGCAATTTGGTCTTCCACTTCAATTTCAAACCCAGAGCGCGTGCCGCCACGACCGCCGCGCCACCACACATTCAAACGCCGCCGTGGCACTCCATCTTCAAGCGCTTCAACAATCATTCCAAATGCGACGGAGTTCAAATCGAGCGAAGAAGTTTTATATGGTTGATAGCTGAACGCGTGGCGCACTTGGCCCGTGGACCACCGCATCAGCCCTGGTTCAAAAGCTTCTTGCACAAGCGCGTTGATTTCAGGCGTATTGATTGGCGTGAGTGATTGTGTTGTGGCCAGCACATTTGTTGAAATTGGAATGGCAATGTATCCATGTGCGTGCGGCGTGTTGGTGGCCTTGGCGGTTTCGGGCAAAGTGGATTTCCATTCAATAACAATTTCACCAGAGTGGTGGCCGACCGCGAGAACGCCAAGATCCATTGTGAACATTGTGGAATGCGCGCCACCGGAATTGGTTCGCTCCAAATGTTGATGGGTCAACCGTTCAAGCGCGGGCGCGCTCATTTGAATTCCATTGAATGCGGATACGCGCAATTTGATAGTTGATTGCTCGGGCCACCAGTCGCGAACATTGGCGACCACGACCAAAGGGTCCACTGAATTCCAGTTCGCGGGCACATCGAAACGGATCAAGGGCGGCATGGTGTTCAGAGCGGTTTCTAGGGCGATCAATGAGTCGGGCGTGTCTTTGGTCAGGGAAGCAGTTTGCTCAATTTTGTCAACAATAGATGCATATTTTTGCATCCAGTTTTCGCTGCTCGGGGGCGCCCAAGAATCGCCACTGGCGCATTGACTAAGCAAGCGCAGACGATTTGCCGCGCTCATTTCTTCGCGCGATACACGATTGACTAGGTAGGGCGGAATTTCACGAAATGTTTCGCCGTCATCGGCCAACGGCAACATGGCAATGACCATGCGATCTGGAAACAGGGACCACCAACTGCGCGTGGAAAGTTGGTCGCGCAACCAAATGGTTCCCGTGATCAATGAAAGAAGCGCGACACATGCCCAGCCATATCGGCGGCGCGTGCTTAATAAATTGCTTTCAAATAGAGTGAAGTAGCCACACTCATTGCAGCGAAATGGAAATCGATGTTGCACCAAGTGCCAACATGTTGGGCAGCGGCGCTGTCCACGCGCACGATCCCAAAAAAGCGACCACCACAATCCGTAAATAGTGGTGGTGGCAAAAAGCAGCGCTCCGATCCACACCAGGATCACAGTCGTGTCAAAGTTCATGTGTGGTTCATCGCGCTTTGATCCAGCGCAGAAGTTCCATTGGACTTGGCGGCTTGCCTTGCATGAGCACGCCAACACGGAACACGCGCGCGCCGGCCCACAAGATGGCGGCCACTGTGATCACATTCACAAGCACGGCCAGCCACGCTTGCCACATGGGCACGGGTTCATTCGCGGCGGTTAATCTTAAAATCATGATAAATGGCGCGGCGGGTGGTATAAAACTGCACACGGTGGCCAACATTCCGTTGGGATTGTCCACAATAGGCATCCATAACATAAGCGGCAAAACCAGCAAGAGCATGGCTGGACCGATCAAAGATTGCGCCTCGCGCAAGTCTGAAACGGCGCTGCCAATACTGACCATGATGGCCGCGACTGTGAAGTAAGCCAGCGGGAACCAAACAAGTAGCCAGAGCAAATGGGGTAGCGGAACAACATCAAGCATGGCCGCCGCGCCCAAGCCCGCCAAGCCTACGCCGCCGTACATCAACAGCATGACACCGGCCACGCCAGCTTGACCAACTAATTTTCCTGTGAGCAATTCAATGGGACTTGCGGCGGAGAGAAGCACCTCCATCACGCGGCTGGATTTTTCTTCGATGGTGGATGTGAGCAAATAATTTCCGCTGGTGAACACGGAGATCCATAAGAGGATCATGAATCCCGCCGGAACCAGCATGCGCAGTTGCGCATTTTCTTTTGATTCAAGACCGTCGGGTGAGACGCGGAGCGTGTCGATTGGCGCGCGCCCCATTATTTTTATTATGCGCTCGTAATTTTCTTTGGCCTGCTCCACGCGCACGCGGGTCACGGCCTCACGAAGTGATTTTTCCAGAATGGTTGTGTGGCGCGGACTGGCTTCGCTTGGCACGAGCAGTTCAATCGAAGGACCATCCGTGTTGGGCGTGACAATAACCAACGCTTGTAGTGAACTGTTTCTGAGTTGCAGTCGAAACTCATCGGCGCGCGCTGGATCGGGCACGCTTTCCACCTTCAATGCAACCTCAGTTGGGCCGGAATTAGGTCCGCCGTCCTCCAAATCAATTGTGTCCTGCGGGGTCTTTGGCAACGACTTTTCCAGCGCATTTGCAATGGAATTTGATGGATCGATGACCACAACTTTTCCTTCAAGCGGTGGAGATGTCGAGCCGATCAACATGGGCAAAAGGGGAATGGCGGCGAACATGACTCCGGGCAAAATGATTGCGCCGATTAAAAAACTTTTAGTTAGCGCGGTGTAACGGAAATCACGCCAAGCGATGGCGCGGATGCGCCGTGCTGCTCCTCGATCAATCATGAGTTGCCTGCAACTTTCCAGATTTTTGAGCGGACTCAATTTCGCCCACGGATCCACCGACAAGGGTTACAAAGACGTCGTCCAATGTGGCTCGTTGCAACTCAACGCGGCGCAGAGGCGTGGCGCGCATCACGCTGGCCATTGCCAGTTGGGTATCAACGCCTTGCGCGACGCGAATCTCAAATGCTTTCTGCTCCAAGGACCAACGGAAGGATTCAATGTCCGCAACATTGTGCAAGGCTTGGGTTGCGGCTTCGATTGAGTTTGAAGGTTCCGCAAGAATTGTGCGAGGGTCAAATCGTCCATGAATCTGATTCATGGTTTCATCAAGAACTTTTTCTCCCTTGTGAACCAATAGCACTTGATCACACAAATCCTCCGCCTGCTCCATTTGATGAGTGGAGAAAAGAATTGTGGTCCCGTTTTCTTTCAGTTGGCGCACCACTGAACTGAGCAAGCGGCGATTCACCGGATCAAGTCCAGAGAAAGGTTCGTCCAAAATCAGCAGCGGGGGTTCATGTAAAACCGAAGCAATAAACTGCAGTTTTTGCTGCATTCCTTTGGAAAGTTCCTCGCAGCGTTTTTGGGAAACACTTGGAAGTTCTATCCGCTCCAGCCACCAACGGATTCGCTTGTCCGCATCCGAGCGAGAAATTCCTTTGAGTTTGGCCATGAAGCGAAGAAAATCCGCCACGCGCATCTTTCGGTACAGGCCGCGCTCCTCGGGCAAATATCCAATGCGGTCTTTGGCGTCAAGCGCGGAGCCGCCAAGCACCGTAATAACGCCGGAGTCTGGAAGCAGGATGCTCATGATCATGCGAATGGTGGTGCTTTTGCCCGCGCCGTTTGGTCCAAGAAAGCCACACACTTGTCCGCGTTGAATTTCAAACGAGACATTGCGCACAGCCTGCAACGCGCCAAAGCGCTTGTTCACGTTTGCAAGTTGAATAACAATGTTCTTCATGAAAGAGGATTCGGACAATGATGTGTTTACAAGTTCAGGAATTCATTTTGGAAATGGTTCAAGGCTTTATCTTAGGGGCATCAATTGAAGAAGAAGCCCGTGTTTTTTGCGTAGGGTCTTTGCCTTGTGCAAGCAGCACAACTTCGGCGGGCGGTGCGAACAGCGCGGCGTCAAGTGGGTCGCCTGAGATGGTGGTGAAATCACTGGTGGTAAGCGACTCACCCCGTCGAATGGAGATGCGCCGCGGAATATCCATGTCACCCACTTTGGTCCAAGCCTCAATGGTCATGATTGTGGGCACGAAAGCCGAGGTGGTTTCAGAAGTCTGCAAAACCCGCAATTTTCCGCTGGATTCTTCAATCCACGCTGCGGCTTCCAAGTCTTCGCGGTCCTTCATGTCAATGCGCCGGCACATCACGCCATCTTTTAATTCTTGCGGACCAAGTTTGCGATTTGGAAATCTCTCAAAGATGGCGACCATCATTCTGTAGGGCAGCACGCCGACTGACGCGCTCAGTACGCCGCGTCGATCAAGCAAACGCCACGAGCCGTCGATCGGACTTCGCAGCCACGCCACATCGCCGTCGGTGCCGCTTTCCATGCTTTGACCACCCGGCAATTTTTGCGTGACGCGAAATTTGTCTGGCCCCGCGCCTTGCACAAGCATTTGAATATGCGTGATGCCTTGCGGCGAACTAACCACGCCTTCAATGCGCAACGATTGGATTTCTTTTTGACCACCAACAACATCAATGGCGCGTTGCACCACCGCGTCCACGCTGGACTGAGTGTCGCTGTGTTGCACAGCGTCATTGCTGGGCGTACTTGTTGTGCTGGCTGAACTTACTGTGCTAGGCGGCGCAGGTTGATTCGCGAAAGCGCCAAGGCACACGCCCACAAGCGTGAACGTAAAAACATTTTTGAAGCCAACGGTCATGATGCGTAGAAAATCATTGAAATGGCTTGTTTATAATAGATTGAATCATGTGGCATTACGGATTTGCGCCCGCAGGTGGCGTAGTTGCTGGTTGAATAGCGGGAGGAGTCGCAGGCGGAGTAGTTGGCGCGGCGGCGCCACTTCCCGTGGCTGCTCCACTATTTGTATTTGGTTTCACACGGATTCTATTGGCGGGTTTCTTGGCACCACTGGCTGCGCCGGCCGCGGCGGGAGTTTGTGCGCCACTGACAAGCGCTTTAATTTCCGGTGGCAAATTAAAAATCGCCGGATCAATTGATTTGTAATCCACCGAATCAACAACAAGAATCTGCTTCATGTTCATCGCTTCAACATCAGTGCGCGTGGCAATCTTCACGCCATCAAATTCCTTGTAGTCGCTCATCATGGTGGTGGATGGCATCTTGCCCATTGGACTTTCCACGGTCAGTATCATGCCGCGGGTCAATCCAGTTTGAATGTCGTAGTACAAGGCGCCATCGCCTGGACCGCCAGTAACCGCAATTTCATAGCAGGGAACTCCGCCAAAATTCACGGCGCCTTTAGTTTCGGCTTTGCTCCAAATCTTGCTTGGATCAAGGTCTTTATACATGTCGCTGGATTTTTTCAGCTCCTCAAGCATGGATCCTTCAATCAAACTTGGACCCTGCATTGGATTCATGCTCCAACCCACCGTGCCGTCAAAG
>CAIWNO010000379.1 GCA_903914045.1 uncultured bacterium
CAGCAAGATGCAGGGGATCATGGTCACCAGACTGGCGGCCATGAGTAGATTGACTTTGTTCACGCCGCCATATTGATTGCGGAAACTGTTCAGCGCCACGGCCAACGTGGCTTGCTCATCGGAATGCAAATAAATAAGCGGCGCCAAGAAGTCGTTCCATGTGAAGATGAATGTGAACACCGCGCAGATGGCCGTGACGGGCCGGCACAGCGGCAACATGACGTGCCACCAAATTCCAAACCATCCCCAACCGTCCACTTTGGCTGCTTCCACCAACGCTTCTGGAACTTGCGCAATGAATTGACGGTACATGAAGATAAAGAACGCGCTGCCAAAGAAGGCGGGCACCACCAGCGGAAGAATGGTGTCCACCCAACCTAGATTTCGAAACAACAAGAAAAGCGGAATCATAGTGACTTGCCCCGGCAACATCATGGTGGCCAACATAAGCAAAAACAGCGCGTTATTGCCGCGAAATCGTATGCGTGCCAAGGCGAAGCCAACCAGACTTGATGACAGCACCGTGCCCGCGACCACCAACGTGGTCACCACGATGCTATTGGCAAGCGCGTCAAAGAAACCTTTCCAGCGCACCGATCCCATTTGTGAAAGCGCGTTTGGAAAATTATTCCACTGCGGATCACTTGGAAATAATTTCGTCAAGTCACCGCTTACGGTGGCGGCTTGCGCGCGATCTGGAGCCAACAAACTCACCAGCACCATCCATAAAAGTGGAAACACAATGATCGCTGTTCCGCACACCAGCGCCACAAATGAAAGTGTGCGCGTGAGTTGACCACCCACGGCGCCGGCGCGCACGGAATCATAGTTCATGTTTGTGGCGCCAGTGTTGTCGCTCATCGACGAAGCCCTTCGTAGTGGACAAGTTTGCGGCTGCCACGCAATGTGAGCATGGTGAACGCCAAAATAATCACAAGAAGAATCCACGCCATGGCGCTGGCGTATCCCATTTCATAAAACTCGAACGCTTGGTTGTATAGATATAAAACATAGAAGCGCGTTAGGTCGCCCGGCTCGCCGCCAGTCATGACGAAGGCTTGGGTGAACACTTGGAAGCATCCAATGATGGACATGATCACGTTGAACAAGATCACCGGGCTCAGCATGGGAATGGTGATGCGAAAAAATCTGCCCAGTGGACCCACGCCATCAATTTGCGCGGCCTCGCTCAATTCTTCTGGAATGCCCTGTAAACCCGCCAAATAAATCATCATTCCGCCGCCCACCATCCAGAACCCCATGATGGCGAAGGCCGGCGCGCCCCACACCGCGGCGTCTTTGCCAAACCAATCTGGTGGCGTGGCGCCAAAGATGTGCAGTAGTGGCCGCAACGCCGAGTTCATGAGCCCGCCGTCGGTGTCAAACACCCAGCGCCACAACACGGCCACGCCAACGCCGGCCAGCACGCTTGGTAAATACCACGCGGCGCGGAAAAAATGTATGCCGCGAACTTTTTGATTCATCAACAGCGCGGCCAGCAGCGCCAAGATTTGTCCGCCAGGCACCGCGATGATGGTGTAATACAACGTGACTTTCAGGCTTGTGATAAATCGCTCATCGTGCAATAGAAGTTGTTTGTAATTTCCCCAGCCAACCCACGTGGCTTCATCGAGCGTGCTGACGCCGCGCCACTTTGCAAAGCTAAGCAGCAAACTCATGACAATTGGAAACGCCATGAAGATTATGAAGCCCAACAGCCACGGAGACACAAGCAGCCAACCCCAGCGCGCCTCGCGGGTCATGGCTTTGTCGCCGTAGGAACGCAGCGCCAGAAAGGCAAGTACGACAATGACGACAATGGTGCACAGCGAAATAATCCAACCAAAAATGTTCCATGGAAAAACTGTAAATTGTCCAAGCGCCAATGGACTGGTGTTCTCCGCGTTCCACAGGCGGTTAAAGTCGTCGGTGGATTGCGTGACAGTTTGATCGCCCACTTTTAAGGCGCGGTCAAGCGTTGAACCAAGCAGCTGTTCAAAGCGCGGATTCGCCGGCCAATCCACCACCAGGGCGTTGGGGGCGGGATCTAAAAACCCTTGATTATTTAGGGGTTTTTTGCTGGGATCTAGAAAGGCCGTGCTTTGCGCAACGGCGCGGTTGGTGGGAATGGCAAGGCCCAGTTTGGCGCCGGAGGCTTGCGCTTCTGGACTGGTGAGCCAGCGGATAAGTTTCCACGCGGTGTCTTTGTTCTTGCTTTGCTTGGCCATGGACCACGACACGGTGGCAATAACATTTCCATCGGCACTGCCTCGTGGAAGCGGCGCGTAGTCCCAATCAAAGTCGCGTATGCGGCGGTACTCGGGAACAACCCAGCGCCCAAATGGGCCAGCCATGCCAACGCGACCCGTTGTGAACACGGCGGCGCCCGTGGCCAATTTGCTGCGTCCACTTGTCAGCGTGTTGGTTTCATCTTGGCGCCATGAGCGAAGTCGTTCCAGCGCCGCTTGTACTTTAGGATCTTGCAATCGAAGTTCATCAAAATTATTTCCGCGCACTTCCACGCCCTCACTGCGCAAGTAGGCGCGCACCATCATTGGCCACGTGACAAACTCACTGCCAATGTAGGACTCGCCATTGGCGTCCTTCAACTTGGCAATGGCGCGCGCGTCGGCGATGTATTCATTCCATGTCCAATTCGTGCTTGGAAACTTCAGTCCAGCCTTGGTGAAGAGATCTTTGTTGTAATAAAATCCAACCGTTGTGAAATCTTTGGGAATGCCATACAAGGCGCCATTTCCCGCGGTTTTTCCATCAAATCGAAAGGCGGACACGGTGGTGGGGTAGAAATCCTCAAGTTTGATTCGATCCGCCACATTGCTCTTGCGATCACTTTCAAGAAAGCCATCAAGTGGCTCAAGCAGACCCATGTCGGAAAAACTGGCCACGCGCTCCGCGCCAACATAAAAGACATCGGGCGGCTCGCCAGAGGCAAGCATGGTTTGCAAC
>CAIWNO010000380.1 GCA_903914045.1 uncultured bacterium
ACCCCAAGTGGTCCTGCATGCGCGCGACATTGAACAGCGTGGTCGCGGTGCGATTGGCCTTGGCGGCATTCTTGTAGGCCTCAAGCGCCTCGAAGAATTTGGCGTCGGCTTCGAACGCCTTGGCCTGCTTCATAAAAACTTGTGAAGCGGCGGGATCGGTGGCTGCGGTAAGAACGGTATCAAGGCCTGTGTTTGACATACATCTCCAGTTGTAAAAGTCGGTGTGAAAAGGTGGTCGGGCAGTCTAACCACGAATAGGGTTTGTTTCCAAGAGGCGAATTCGCTTCCAGCGCCCGCCTTCGAAGCGCTTGGCCATGAACGCCCCAAGCACAATGATGTAAATAGCCGAGGCAATCCAAGGTCCAAGGCTCTCAAGTGCCGGCCATTGGACGGCGAAAATCCATCCGCCAAGCACAATAAAAATCCAACTAAAGGCGATGGTGTACAGACCCGGCACCACCGTGTCGCCTGCGCCGCGAAGAGCGCCTGTATACACAATGCCAATGGCGTCAAAGGTCTGAAACACGGCGGCACAAATCATAAAGTGCGAACCAATGCGAAGAATTTTCTCAGCGTCTTGCGCGTTTGAACTGGTGGAGAAAAGTGCGATGAGCGGCTCACGGAAAATGGCCATGACAACTCCACACATTGTCATATAGATGGTTGCCAGCAACACTCCCCAGTGCGCGCGATTTGCCGCAAGGTCTGGCCGCCCCGCTCCAATATATTTTCCAACAAGCGCGGTTGCCGCAACGCTGAAACCAACAGCGGGCATGAATGAAAGATTCATATAGCGCAATGCGGCCCATCCCGCGGACAAATGGATTTCGCCGAAGCGGCCAACAAGCAGCGTCATGAAAATGGCCCAGCACACAATTTCATTTCCAAATTGAATTGAGACCGGCCAACCCACGCGCAGAAGTTTTTTGAGATCGACCAAAGATGGACGCCATGAACTCCACACGCCGTGCTCCTTGGCGAATTGCGCTGAGAAGAAAATTGATAATGGAAGCGCCAACTCAGCGCATGTTCCACACAGCGTGGCAATGGCCGCGCCTAAAATTCCCAACGCGGGCACTCCAGGAATGCCGGGCAAACCCATGGAAGGAAGCCCATTTTGCCCAAAAATCAAGGCGTAACTTAAAAACAAATTGACAATGTTTCCCACAATCGCCCCAAGCGCGATGACGCGCGGACGCTGCAAACCAAAAAAGAAATTGCTCATGCATTTTCCAGCCAATGCAATTGGCGATCCAAGAACAAGCGTGACTGCGTATTTCGTTTCCTGCGCACACAACAATTCGGAGTGGCCAAGTCGTTTGAAAAAGTACGGCAGAAAAAACGCCCACGGCAACATCACCACAATCCAGACCGCGAGCGAGAACCAAAGACCTGTCCAGGCGAAGCGCGCCGTTTCTTGGCGACGACCTGCGCCAACAGTTTGCGCGGTGAATGTGTTCACCATCACCAACACGCCAAACAGAAACGCCAGCGGAACAAAACTCCAGATGCCGCCACTGCCCTGCGCCGCGATTTCAACTGGACCAACTTGCGCCACCATCAGTGCGCCAACAAATTGCATGGAGGTGTAACTGACCATGGTCAGAACACTTGGCCACGCCTGCGCCCATACTTCGCGAATTGGATGTCGCTCAACCACGCGCGTTCGATTCGCCCGGTGAAAATTTAGATTTCAATCAACACCATGTCGCCTGCGACCTTGGCAGGCTTTGGTGGCGCATGAAGATCCGTTGTGAATCGCTCCAAGCCAACAACGCGCGCCATGTCGGCGCGGGTGTTGGCGGCATCAAAAGCCTTGGCCTTCACGCCAGCGCGCGCGGCTTGCAAGTCCAGCGCAATTTGGCTTTCGCCCTTGGCAAAATCAACCGTGAAAATGGCTCGTTCAAAGCTTTGCAGACGGTTCTTGGCGTTCTCAAATGTGCCGGATTTTTCAGTCCAAGTGGCGCCAGGCAGCACGACTTGGGCAATGTCCGCAAGCGTGCTTGGCAAAGTGTCAATCACAATCAACTTCACATTGCTCAACGCGCTGTGCAGTGACGGCATGACCCAATCGCTTGGATAATTTCCAGTGACCACCGCGGCGGCGATCGCCTTGGACTTTGCGGCGCTTTCAAAGCTGGCCGCGTCGTGAACCTTGCGACCTTTGGCAAGAGCCTCCAGCACGCGGCGAACTCCGCGCGCGTTGGGCGCCTTCTCCGCGTACATGGTGAAGCCACCCGGGAATGTTTTATCTTCACCCAAAACAGGAATTGGACCAACGGCA
>CAIWNO010000381.1 GCA_903914045.1 uncultured bacterium
CCACGCGACTACCAGCGGCGACACACGCAAAAGTATTTTGCCAATACGCGCTGGTTGAAACGCGTCAATCACGCGCTGCAAGTCGCGCGTGCGCCGCGGATGAAACGCGATTGCGCCCAGCGCGAACAGCGCCGCGGTGTAAAGCACAAACACGCGGTTGGCAATAATGGATGGCCGCAGAAATTCAAGTCGATCAAGATCGCTCCACACCAACGTGCGCCACATGTTCCAGTTGGTGGCCCAATTTAAATAGCCGCGCGTTTGCAGCCAACCCGTCAGCACCAGCGCGCCAAGACCCACTGCGTATGTGGCGTATCGATTGCGCACAATGCCGTGCGCCAACGCAATGAATGCGCACCAGAAAATAAGCGTTGGAAGCAGGACAAATCCCCATAAATTCAGGAACACGCCAATTTCAATTGGCACCATGATTCCCGTGTACATCCACTGCACCACAATCACAATCACGCAACCAATGAATGATGCCGCGGCGATGATGGCGGCAATGACGGTGTTGGCGAAAATTTTTCCGGCAAGTAGCGCGATGGTTGGCACGCTGCTGGCGCGCACAATGGCCGCGGCGTTGTAACGCTCCTCGCGCGTGAGCGATTCCACTGTGTAGAACAAGGTGAGGAACACCAACAACAGTGTGACGGTGTTGAATGAGCCCGCAGCAAGCGTGCCCGATGTGGCCAAGCGAACAGTGCCCAGCCACACTTCGTTCACGGCATTGCTGCCAACAATTTGCAGAATAATGAGCGGCGTGAAAAGCCAAATGCCGGGGCTGCGAAGCAGCGCGCGCACTTCGTAGCGAAGAACGGCAAGCGTGCCCGCAATAACACTTGGCGCGTGCATGGTCATGCCCATCTGGTTCAGTTGAATTGCGGGTAATGATTTGACAGTGAGTGGCGCTACGACTTTCGGATTTGTTTGCGAAGTGTTTTGCGATTGTGATTGAACGCCATTCACGCCAACAGTTGCGGCAGCGGCGCGCATTGCGGACGCCGGCGTAACGCCACGAATTCGCTTGGCAATAATGCCCGCCGAAATCCACGCGCACACCGCGCCGAACACGCACCACGCCACGCGACTGATGGCGAACAACGGATCAACGCCCATAGGCGTGGTGTTGTAATAGTCAACGCCGCGATCGGCCTTCAACCATGTTTCAGTCAGCCAACGATTGCCCGCGGGATCAAGTTGCATCAGAAGAACATTTGCCCAATGCGGCAACCACTCGGGGCTCCAACCCCACAGAAACAGCGCGCCTAGAAGTAAAATTGCAATGGGCAACAAGAAAACTAAAATCGCTTGGCGCGTCCAAATGCCAAGCAACATGGACGAGCCCGACACCGAAAGTAGCAGTGGCGCGCCAAACACAATCGCCGGCCAAATAAAATTCCATAAGGCGAATGGACCGCGACTGCGATCGGCATCATCGATTGGCCACAACTGAAACAGTGCCGCTTGAAGCGCGACAAAAATACATAGCGACACGGTCACTGGAATAAGCGTGCCAAGCCAGCGGCCAAGCACATACATGCGCGCCGACAACGGCGTGGCAAGCAACATGCGGTCCACGCGGCGATCGGCGTCGGCAATCAGCGGCATGCCCGCGGTAATGGCGGCGAAAAACGGCAGCAGCAAACCAAGCAGCGCCGCGTCAATGAACGCCGCGTTGAACATGGAATTCAGCCACGCTTGTTTACCGCCAGCGGTCACGTCTCCCGATTGCACGCGCACATTGCCCACGACAAATCCAAACACGAGCAATCCAAGCAGCACTGTGAAGATGATGTAGATCGGTCGACGCCACGCGGTGCGCGTGTCAACCCACGCGATTGAAAGGGCGCGGGACAATCCGCCAGCGCTACTCATAGTTGGATGAGTGTCTGCAGCGGGAAGCAAAGTTTGTTTTTGTTGAATCAAGCTCATGATGCGATTCCTAATGTGATGCGCGCACACGAAAGTTTTTCGGAAGTCACATTCATGAAATTATCTTGCAATTGCCCAACGAAATCAGCAGTTTGATTGTTTAAAAACAATTCATGCTGTCTCTCAACGCGTGGCGCGCAACTGTGTGTTTGAAAATCTCGGTTCACGCCGCAACTCCCGCGTTGGCCGCAGCCGCATTTTCCGTGGCGCGCGCACTGCGAATCAACACCAAGTACGCGTCCTCCAGCGTGGCGGGCGAAACCACAAAGCCCGCAGGCGCACCAGTTCCAGCCGGCGCATGCACGCGCACTCGATTGGTTGACCCCTCGCTCAAAATCGCAGAGGTCATCATGTGATTGCGCGCAAACTCATCTAGTTGATCGTCTGGAATAAATCCTTCAAACATGTGGCCGTCAATCGCCGCGCGCGCCGCGCTTGGCGAAGTATCCGCCACCACGCGGCCACTTTGAATCACGCCCATGCGCGGACATAGCGTGGCCACGTCCTCCACAATGTGCGTGGACAAAAGAATAATTCTGTTCTTGGCCAGCTCCGCCAGCAATCTATAAAAGCGATGGCGCTCTTCTGGATCAAGTCCGGCTGTTGGCTCGTCAACAATTACC